>NZ_LSIS01000432.1:0-12548 GCF_001556365.1 Blastomonas sp. CCH1-A6
GTGGTCGCCGCGACCGGACCGAGAAGATCGTGGGCGCGGGCATTGGCGCGGTGGCCGGCGCAGGCATCGGCTATTATCTCGACCAGCAGGAGCGCGAACTGCGCCAGAAGACCGCTGGCACCGGCATCGACGTCGTCCGCGACGGCGACAGCCTGCTGCTCAACATGCCGAGCCAGGTGACCTTCGATGTCGACAGCTCGGCTGTGAAGCCCGAATTCCGCAACACGCTGAATGATGTCGCGTCGACCCTGGTCCAGTACGAGAGCACCTATATCGACGTATACGGCCATACCGATTCGACCGGCAGCGATGCGTACAACCAGACCCTGTCCGAACGCCGTGCGCAGTCGGTGGCGAGCTATCTGACCACGCGCGGCGTCCAGTCGGCGCGCCTGGCCACGCGCGGCTTCGGCGAATCGCAGCCCGTCGCATCGAACACCACCGAGGATGGACGCGCCCAGAACCGCCGCGTCGAGATCCGCATCGTCCCGGTGACCCAGGCCGATGTGAACGGCTGATAGCCAGCTCCATTCCCGCAAGAGGGGCGCGCGCTGCACCAGCGGCCGCACCCCTTTTTGCGTTTACCCCGCGAAGAAATTGAGCTCGAGCAATACCCCGTTCGGGTCGAGCGTGAACAGCTGCTTGAGGCCGATCGCCTCGACTTCGTTGACGCGATAGTCCGCTCCGCGCGCCTCGAGCCGGGCGACCATCGCGGGATAATCCCGGCAACGGAAGGCGACGTGGTGGATCGATCCGGTCGGGCCGGGGGTGACCGCGCGGTCATAGGTGCGCGGGCAGTCGGTGCTGTTGATATGCACCACCGCGTTGCCCGCTGCGTCATGCGCCCAGCGGGCATTGTCGGGCGTCAGCGGCGGCGGCGCGAGGCGGATCTCGAGCTGGAGCAGCTCGGCATAGAAGCGTGCGGTGCCCATGAGATCATCGGTGATGATGTTGACATGGTCGAGCCGCTCGATCGTCATCGGCTCATTCCCAGACCGCTTCGGGCGGCAGGCTCATCAGGATGGCGTCGATATTGCCGCCGGTCTTGAGGCCGAACAACGTGCCGCGATCGTGGATCAGGTTGAATTCGGCATAGCGGCCGCGCCAGACCAGCTGCTGGTGCTTTTCGGCAGGCGAAAATTCCTGGCCCATCCGCCGGCGCACCAGCGCGGGGAAAATGTCCAGAAACGCGCGGCCGACATCCTGGGTGAAGGCGAAATTCGCGTCGAACGCGGCCTCGTCCGGGCATTCGAGATGATCGTAGAAGATGCCGCCGACGCCGCGGTGCACGCCTCTGTGGGGGATATAGAAATAGTCGTCGGCCCAGGCCTTGAACTTCGCATGATAGTCCGGATTGTGCGCGTCGCACGCCGCCTGCATCCGGCTGTGAAAATCGTCCGTATCTTGCGCGTAGGGCAGCGGCGGGTTGAGATCGGCTCCACCGCCGAACCATGCCTTGGTGGTCACAAGAAAACGGGTGTTCATATGCACCGCAGGCACGTGCGGATTCGACATATGGGCGACCAGGCTTATTCCGGTCGCAAAGAAGCGCGGGTCCTCGCCCGCGCCGTGGATCGATTTGGCGAATTCCTCGCTGAACCGGCCCTCGACGGTCGACACGTTGACGCCGGCCTTTTCGAACACCTTGCCCTTGATCAGCCCGCGAACGCCGCCGCCGCCGGGCGATCCGTCCGCCTCGGTCCGCTCCCAGGGGGTATATTCGAAGCTCGCATCGCTTCCCGCCTCGCGTTCGATCGCGGTGAATTCGGCGCAGATCGCGTCGCGCAGGCTTTCAAACCACGCGCGGGCCTTGGGCTTCTGTTCGGTCCAGTCAGTCATCGCGCTCCCCTATATAGTGATGGCCGATCATGCCTCACCCAGTCTTCGTGTCTGCCGCAGCGCCTCGCCCAGCGCAATCCCGGTGGCAACCGATATGTTCAGCGATCGGACACCCGCGGTCATCGGAATGGTGGTCTGCAGGTCGCATGCGTCGCGCACATGATCCGGAACGCCTGCGCTTTCCGAGCCCATCAGCAGGATGTCATTGTCCTGGAACGCGGTGCGGTAGATGCTTGTGCTGGCCTTGCTGCTCATCAGCACGAGCCGCGCGCCGCTGTCGCGCGCGAACGCCTGAAAGCTTGGCCAGTCGGCATGACGCGTCATCTCGGCGAGCGGACCATAATCCATCGCCGCGCGCTTCAGCCGCTTGTCGTCGAACACGAAGCCGCAAGGCTCGATGATCTCCACCGGCACCGCCAGGCAAGCGGCCAGGCGGAGAATGGCTCCCACATTTCCGGCGATTTCGGGTTGGTACAGGGCAATGCGCATCGCCCCTTCATAGCGCGCGCGGCGCGGCTGTCACCTGTCCTGCTCGGTCCGGCGCGTGCACGGCACGGCATGACGGCGCAGAATCGGCGGAATGATGCTGCGGCGCGCCAATTTCCCTGTTGGCAAGATGACGATTTTGCGTCTATCAGGCCCGCAATCATGCGGACGGGCCAGGGGCGAAGCCGTGCCATGCCGCTTCCTATATCGATAAAAAACGTATCCTTTTCAATAACTTGAGGGTCAGGTTAGCGACATGGCAGAACAAGTCACGATGAATCAAGATGGCACCGCTGCCGTCGAATCCGATGGCGTGCGTCGCCGCGATTTCATCAACATCGCCGCGGTCAGCTTTGCTGGCGTCGGTGGCGCATCGGTGCTGATCCCGCTGATCACGCAGATGGCGCCCAGCAAGGACGTGCTGGCGCAGGCCTCGACCGAGGTCGATGTCTCGGCGGTGCAGCCGGGCCAGGCGATTAAGACCGTGTGGCGAAAACAGCCCATGTTCATCCGCAACCTGACGCCGGAAGAGATTTCCGCAGCCGACAAGGTTGATGTGGCGTCGCTGCGCGATCCGCAGTCGCTTGCCGATCGCACGCTGCCGGGCAAGACCAACTGGCTGGTGACGCTGGGCGTCTGCACGCATCTCGGCTGCGTGCCGCTGGGCGCGGCCGCCGGTGAGGTGAAGGGCGAATTCGGCGGCTATTTCTGCCCGTGCCATGGTTCGCATTATGATACCGCCGCGCGCATCCGCAAGGGTCCGGCGCCGAAGAACCTTGAAGTGCCGGAATATGAATTCCTGTCAGACACTGTCATCAAGATCGGTTGAGGAGCATAGATCATGAGCTTTTCCTGGGCCAAGCACTACGAACCCAAGTCCGATCTGACCAAATGGCTGGATGAGCGCCTGCCGCTCCCCCGTCTGGTCTATGGTGCGATCGGCGGCGGCTATCCTGTGCCGCGCAATCTCAATTATTTCTGGAATTTCGGCGTGCTCGCCGGCATCGCGCTGGTCATCCAGATCGTGACCGGCATCATCATGGCGATGCACTACGCGCCCAACGCGCTGGTCGCCTTCGATTCCACCGAACATATCATGCGCGACGTGAACTGGGGCTGGATGCTGCGCTATGCGCACGCCAACGGCGCCAGCTTCTTCTTCATCGTCGTCTATATCCATATCTTCCGCGGCCTCTATTTCAGCTCGTACAAGGCGCCGCGCGAAATGATCTGGCTGCTCGGCCTGGTCATCTTCCTGCTGATGATGGCGACCGCCTTCATGGGCTATGTGCTTCCCTGGGGCCAGATGAGCTTCTGGGGTGCCAAGGTGATCACCGGCCTGTTCGGCGCCATTCCGCTGGTCGGCGAACCGATCCAGACGTGGCTGCTCGGTGGCTTCGCCCCCGATAACGCCGCGCTGAACCGCTTCTTCTCGCTGCACTATCTGCTGCCGTTCGTCATCGCCGGTGTCGTCATCCTGCACATCTGGGCGCTGCACATCCCGGGTTCGTCGAACCCGACCGGCGTGGAAGTGAAGTCGGAATCGGACACCGTGCCGTTCCATCCCTATTACACCGCGAAGGACGGTTTCGGCCTGGGCGTGTTCCTGATCCTGTTCTGCTCGGTGCTGTTCTTTGCGCCGAACGCACTGGGTCACCCGGACAACTACATCCCGGCCAACCCGCTCTCGACCCCGGCGCACATCGTTCCCGAATGGTATTTCTGGCCGTTCTACGCGATCCTGCGCGCCTTCACCTTCGACTTCTTCATCGTGCCGGCCAAGCTGCTCGGCGTGCTCGCGATGTTCGCATCGATCCTGCTGCTGTTCTTCCTGCCCTGGCTCGATCGCTCGCCCGTCCGTTCGGGCAACTATCGTCCGCTGTTCCGCACCTTCTTCATCATCCTGGTGCTGGACGTGCTGCTGCTCGGCTATCTCGGCGGCGCACCGGCTGAAGAACCCTATGTGATGCTCAGCCAGCTGGCTTCGGCTTATTATTTCGCACACTTCCTGATCATCCTGCCGATCATCTCGAAGATCGAAAAGCCCAAGCCGCTGCCCTTCTCGATCACCGAAGCGGTGCTCGGCAAGGACAGCTCCGGCTCGGTTGGCGGCCCTGCGCTGCAGCCCGCCGAATAAGCCCTGACGCTAAAAGGAAAGTCATTCGACATGATTCGCATTGGTGCATTTTTGGTCGGGCTGTTCTTCAGCGGCTGGCTGCTGGTGTCCTTCGGAGTTGGCGCGGCCGCCTATATCAGCGAGCCGCCCCAGCCGACGGCAGAACATGAATTCCACCTTCACCCCAAGAAGCTGGCGCTGAGCAGCGATGGCCCGATGGGCAAGTTCGATCGCCAGCAGCTGCAGCGCGGTTTCCAGGTGTACAAGGAAGTCTGCTCGGCCTGCCACTCGATGCGTCTGGTCGCGTTCCGCAACCTGACCGAGCTGGGCTATACCGAGGACGAAGTGAAGGCGATCGCTGCCAACTGGCCCGCCCAGACTCCGTCGATCGATCCGGCCACGGGCGAGCCGACCACGCGCAAGCCGCTGCCGCAGGACTATATCCCCTCGCCGCACGCCAACGAAACCGCCGCCCGCGCCGCCAACAACAACGCCCTGCCGCCTGATCTTTCGCTGATCACCAAGGCGCGTCACGGCGGTGCGGCCTATGTCTATTCGCTGCTGACCGGCTATCAGGATCCGCCGGCGGAACTCGCCAAGAAGTTCCCCGACGCGATGCCGGGACCGGGCCTCAACTATAACCCCTATTTCGCGAACCTAAACATCGCGATGGCCAACCCGCTGGGTAGCGACGGCATCGTCACCTATTCGGACGGCACCAACGCCACCCGCGAACAGATGGCCAAGGACGTCGCCGCGTTCCTGGTGTGGACCGCAGAGCCCACGCTGGAAAAGCGCCACCAGACCGGCTGGGCCGTGCTGATCTTCCTGATCATCGCGACGGGCCTCGGCTATATGGCCTATCGCAACGTCTGGGCGGGCGTGAAGCACTGAGCTTTTGACGCCGCACAGCACTGACAAACGATCCGGCCCGGCAGCGCAAGCTTCCGGGCCGGATTGCGTTTGGGGTGCGGCGTTCAAGCTGTCCTCGAAGAAGCTGGCCGTTCCGGAAGCGACCCCGTTTCAGTTTCTACCGGCTGATCGCAAGCTTGCCCTTTCCGGACGCTCGCTCGCTAGCTAGCTTGTAACGGCGGCACCGAGTTGACGCCCAGTCCATCAACCTTGGCTCCAAGCAACATCCCACACACCGCTTGCGAGAGCAGCTCGATTCAGAGAAAGATGCATCATGGCATTCCTAGCTCTGTTCTTTGCTCTTGTTACAGTGGCCACGGTTGATACGCAAAGTGAGGGCGCGCCCACCAGTGAGGAGGTGCGGCCATCAAGTGCTTGTCGCTATGACTTGGCGATCCGCACCAGTAATGCTGCTCGCTCATGGAACGACTTTGAGTTTGATACCCAGAAGCTTGGCGGGCCAATGTGGTACAACTCTCGAGGCTGTTATGTCCAAGCCGTTGAGGCTGCCCGCGATTATCTCGCCGCAGGGCCGCTGCTGACAACCCGCCAGCACGCGATCACGACCTTCCACATGTCGCGCAATCTCGCGCGTTCCGGAGCAGATGCTGGTACGCGCGCAGCCGCAGCGCTGCTGGCCGCTGCATCCCGACGAGCGGATCAGGCTCCGGATGCCGCGCTCGATTGGAACACATACGTGACTGGGTTTACCGCCTACCTTACTGGCGATCGCGCTACTCTGGAACGCGCGCGGGATGCGTTGATAGCAGCAGGTGGCGAGGGCAACGTGACAAATGCAGCTGTCTTGGCGCGAGCAGCCCGTTGCATCGAGCGCCCGTTTCTGGATGTCGAGACAAGCGACGACTGTCGCGCACCGGAGCCCGATCGCGGGGCACCGTCAGGCTACGATGATGCAGCCGCCTCAAATCATGGTCACTAATCTGGCCTGGGACCGCGCGAGCAGCCCCCCTGTCCCCTCCGAGGGAGAGGGTTGCGAAGCCTTATGAGCGAAGCGAATTAGGCGAAGCTGGGTGAGGGGGCCATGCGTGCACACCAACGAAATAGCGGAGTTTTCGACACGCTTAAGGCTTAGCGGAGCTAGGGTCTGTTAAGGCGCGTTTCCTGAAAAAACCTGCCATTCTGCTTGCGACCCCATATCAGTCATTGGCCCCGCCACTTTGGTTGGCCTCCGTTACCGCCGGATCGTCAGCCCCACAGTCACAGCCGAGGCTGAAGTCCCGTCAATGCGGCGGCCTGCCAGCAGGTCCACGTCGATCCGTCCCCGGTCGGTCACCCAGCGCAGGCCTGCTTGACCACCGGGCGGCCCGCGATCCGTGCCGAACACCTCTCCCATCAGGTGAAGGCCGGGCACGATCTCGAACTCGGCCTGAGCGCCCAAGAAAATCGTATTGCGATCCGCCTCACCGGGCGTGTTGATCCAGCCGAGATTGCCGTGAATGACGAGGCGATCATGCACCCGGGCAGAGACCGGGACCGTGACGGCGGTGCTTTCGATCCTGTTATCGACCGGATTCCAGATTGCCGTTGCCGAGACAGCGACCCCGACAGGCGCTTCCTCGAAGGAGCGCAGGTTGAGCTTGAATGCTGGCGCGATTGACGTTGCGGCGTCTTGGCCCCAGTTCCTCTGGACCGCAGCGGCAATCTCAAGACGCGGAAGGCCCTTGAGCGTGCAGGCCGGATTGGCAATTGCCAGACCGCGCCCATCGCTGGACAGGGTCAGCCAACTTTCCACGTGGCAGACCCCGGCCGGCAGGGTCGCATCGTCATCGACGATATGCGCGCCGCCGCCCGCGTGTGCCGGACCTGCTAGCCAAAGCGTGAGGCAGGCGGCGACAAGCCGCAGTATAAGAGCAGGCCGCTGCCGCACGCGCCCTCACAGCCACCCGCGACGCTTGAAATAGAGGTAAGGCAGCAGCATCGAAACCACCATCAGCCCGAGCGCAAACGGGTAGCCATAGGGCCACTGCAATTCGGGCATGAATTCGAAATTCATTCCGTAAATCGAAGCCACCAGCGTCGGCGGCAGGAACACCACCGCCGCAACCGAGAAAATCTTGATGATGCCGTTCTGTTCGATGCTGATCATGCCCAGCGTCGCATCGAGCAGGAAATTGATCTTCTGCGACAGGAAGCCGTCATGATCGGACAAGGAACGAATATCGCGGGCGACCGTCTTCAGCCGCTCTCGCAATTCCTTGCGGCTCTTGCGCTGGAGCAGCAGGGTTGTGGCGAACGCCGCCAGACGTTCGAGCGAAACCAGACTGTCACGGATATTGGAAAGCGCGTTGGCCTGCCGTCCGAGGTCGGAAAGGACCTTGCCGAAATCAGTTTGCGAGCGGGCCTGGATGTCGGTCTTGGCAAAGACCGTCTTGGCGACCGTCTCGATGTCCCGGCCATAGCGTTCAAGTACGTCGGCGAGGCGATCCACAATGGCTTCGAGCAATTGCACGAACACGTCCTCGCCGTCGACGGCACTGGCAAGCCCGCGGTCGGCGCGCTGGCTCATGAGCGCGAAAACCCGCGGCTCATGGTGACGCAAGGTCACCAGTGATGAGGGGGTGAGCACAAAGGTAACGGGCGCCATTTCCGGCTCGTCCCCATCGCCAAACGCCGGCACGATCGCTGTCATGAAAGCAGTGGAGCCTTCGATATAAAGGCGTGAGGAGATCTCAATCTCCTCCATTTCCTCACGGTCCGGGATTTCGACGCCCAGCCAGCGGTTGATCTGTTCTTCATCCTCCGGTGTGGGACGCAACAAATCGATCCAGCGTGCCTCTGCCACCAAAGCAAGTGGTTCATTGACAGGCTGAAGCTTTCCATCATGGGTATCGTAGATGTGGAACATCGGTCAGCCTGAATTCAACAAAGGGTTTGATTTCGGGCTCTATAGGCAAGGCCAGTTATCAATCCAAGTGCCGATCCTAGCGTCAAAGAGAGAGCCGCCAATCCGCAAGCCACCCAGTTTCCGCCATTACCGTCACCAACGCCCGCACCTGAAACCGGTCGCGCGCCGTACCGCCCTACTGCCCCTCTTCCTCGCGCAATCTCGGCGCGACCCGGTCGTCCTGCGGGTTCGGCGGCGGTCTGCGCACTGGCGGGCGCGGTTCGGCCTGGCGGACCTGCGGGCGCTGGGGTTGCGTCTCGCGGCCCAGCGCGCGGTCGATGAAATTCTCGTCGAGCCGTTCGGGCTGCTGCGGATCGCCGGGGATGCCGCCGCCGGTCTGGGGCGGGCTGAGGCCTTCGCCCTGGCCCACCGGATTGCCGTTCTCGTCGATGAAGATCACGTCGTCGGGCGAGCCGAAATAGGCCTCGTCATCGGGCTCCAGCTCGGATTCGGGAAGCTTGAGCTCGGTCTCGAACGGCTCGATCTTGCGCTTGGCTACCGCGACCTTCATGAAAGCGGCAAAGGCGCGCGCGGGCGCGGTGCCGCCCTGGAGGCCGCCCACGGGCCGGGCATCGTCGCGGCCCATCCACACGCCGGTGGTGATGCCGCTCGAAAAACCGAGGAACCAGCCGTCCTTGTTGCTGTTCGTCGTGCCGGTCTTGCCCGCGACGGGCCGGCCGATCTGTGCGGCGCGGCCGGTGCCGACATTGACTGCGGTCTGCAGCAGGTCGGTCATGCCCGCCGTGACATAGGGGGGCACGAGCACCTGGCTCATGTCCGCCTCGTGCTGGTAGAGCAGCTCGCCCTTGCTCGTCGTCACCTTGGTGATGCCATAGGGCGCGATCGCGACGCCGCCCGAGCTGACCCCGGCAAAGGCGCGTACCATGTCGATCACGCGCACCTCGGACGATCCCAGCACCATCGAGGGGAGGGTGGTGATCGGCGTGGTGATGCCGAAGCGGCGCGCCATGTTGGCGATCGTGCTGGTGCCGACATCCTCGCCGATGCGCGCGGCGACGGTGTTCTTCGAATAGGCAAAGGCGGTGCGCAGCGAGATGTCGCCGGCATAGCTGCCGCCGCTGTTGCGCGGGGTCCAGCCGCCGATGGTGATCGGCGCGTCGGTGACGATGTCCTCGGGCTTGTAGCCCGCCTCGAGCGCGGCCATGTAGACGAACAGCTTCCATGCCGATCCCGGCTGACGCAAGGCGCTGACGGCGCGGTTATAGTTCGAGGTGACGTAATCGGTGCCGCCGACCATCGCACGCACCGCGCCGTCGCGGTCGAGCGCGACCAGTGCCCCCTGCGCGCCGCCGGGGACATAGGCCTGGATCGCGTTCGTCCCTGCACGCTGCATAGCGAGGTCGAGCGTCGTCCATACGACGATCGGCTCGTCATTCCCCTCGATCAGCGTATCGAGCTGTGGAAGCGCCCAGTCGGTGAAATAGCGCACCGAATTCTGGCCCTTTTCCGGCGCGAACTTCACCGCGTCCAGATCGGCCTCGGCGGCTTGCGCGGGCGTGATCGTGCCGACATCCTGCATCACCTGCAGCACCACCCCGGCGCGGCCGATCGCCGCCTCGCTGTCGGCTGTGGGGGAATAGCGCGACGGGGCCTTGACCAGCCCGGCGATGATCGCCGCCTCGGCGAGCGAGAGCGTGGTCGCATCGTGGTTGAAGAACTTGCGCGAGGCGGAATCGACGCCATAGGCGCCGCCGCCGAAATAGACCTTGTTGAGGTACAGCTCGAGAATCTGGTCCTTGCTGAACTTCTGCTCGAGCGCGAGCGCGAGGATGCCCTCCCGGATCTTGCGGGTGTACGAGCGGCTGTTGCTGAGGAAGATGTTGCGCGCCAGCTGCTGGGTGATGGTCGAGGTCGCGCGCAGCCGTCCGCCGCCGCTCGCGGTGGTGAAGATCGCGCGGCCGATGCCGATCACGTCGACGCCGGGATGATAGGCGAAGCGCCGGTCCTCGACCGAGATCATCGCATCCTTCATCACCTGCGGGATGTCCTCGATGTCGAGCCACTCGCCGAAACTGGGGCCGAGCTGCATGATCTCGGTGCCGTCGGCGGCCTTGACCAGGATCATCTGGCCGTTGGGCGAGGATTTGAGATCGTTGAAACTGGGCAGCGAGCCCATCACCGTAGCCACCGCGACGACCAGCGCGATCAGCCCGAAAAAGCTGGTCGCGGCACCGATCTTGACGATGCGCCAGAACCAGAGGCGGGCCCCGCTTCTGGGTGCGGCCGTGCCGCCCTTGTCTTTCACCGCCATGCCAGATTGGCCCCTGTGTTCCCTGCTGCGTGCCGCGTCGCGTGTCGGCGGCAAAGCGCCGCTCTATATGGTTTTCGGCTTTCGCTATGCTGAATATCGCGTTGACCCGGCCTCGCCAAGCCGTTTCCCACGCGTATCGAGCGCATGGCGGCGCGCGATTTCAAGCTCTTGCGGTGTATTGACGTTCATCAGGGCACCGGCGTCAGGAAAGCACACCGCGCGCGTGCCGATGGCCTCGCCCAGCCGCTGCAGCGACCAGCGTTCCTGGCATCGATCGGGCGGCAGCGCCTGGAGCACCGCGCGCGCGCTCCACAGCGCGAACACCGGTTGCAGCGCGCCATCTGCCTCGGCCATGGCGAGCGGGGCCTCGACCATCAGCCGCGCGGCCAGATCGTCGGGGACGAACGGCGCATCGACCGGACAGGTGACGAACGCGTCGCCGCCCCGGGCGCGCAGTGCGCTCGCGATCGATCGGATCGCGCCGACCGGGCCTGCGGGTGCACGGGCCTCGTCGCGGATGACGTCAAGGCCCGTGGCATAATCGTGCGCGGCCGACAGCCAGAGCGTGCCTGCCTGGCGTGCGAGCCGGGCCAGCACCCGGTCGATCATGCGCTGCCCGTCGATCTCGGCGAGCGCCTTGTCCTGTCCCTGCATCCGCCGCGACTGCCCGCCTGCGAGCAGCACGATCACGGGGTCTTGCAATGGTTCAGGCATCGGACAGGCCTCAGCCTGCGGGCGGAGCCAGCGGCGATGGCTGCTCGATCGGCTGGCCGGTCGCATCGCGCAGGCCGCGCGGCTCGAGGATCGCGGCGCTCTCGATGATGTCGAGCGCGCGCCGTGCCTCGGCATAGCTGCGCGCCTTGGCGATCCAGTCCGCAGCCTTGGCGCGACCGGGAAGCTTCTCGATCTCGCCGAGCGCGGCCTCGACCCGGCCCGCCTCGAGATAGCGCCGCGCGCGCTGCACGCGCTGGGTCGGGGTCTGCGATTCCTTGCCCGCCTGTTCGATCACGAACAGTTCGCTCGCCTCGCGATGCAGAGCCGCCCAGAAGCTCTCATTGGCAGCGCGGCCCGATCCCAGCGAGGGGCCGATCTCGTCGAGCTGCGCGCGCAGCTGGTCCATCGTCACCGGATTTTTCGAGGCGCGGATGATGGTGGCCACGGCATTGGGCTGCGCCGTGCCGAAGCGCAGCTGCAACTGGCCTTCCAGATAGCCCAGCGCGGATGCCCGGTCGAGCGCGCGGCGCGCGGCAAAGGCGATCAGCAACCCCTCGGCGCGCCCGGCATTGCCCGACGCCGCCTGGGCCTGAACGTTGATCAGCGACAGCCGGTTCTCCAGCTCCGCCACGCGCTGGTCGAGCGCGCCGGGCGGCACCGGGCCGCTGAGCATCCCTGTCGCCATCGACGGCGGGACCGCTGCAGGGGTCGGGCTGGCTGGATCGGCGGTGATCACGTTGCGGTCGATCGCAGCCTGGGGCGGGGCCGGCGTTTCGAACCAGCCCGACCGGGTGATGATCCAGCCGGAGAGCACCGCTCCACCGACAAAGGCAAGCAGCAGCAGGATCAGCAGCGAGCGCCCGCTCGCCCCCTGCCCCTGGCTGGGGCTTGCCTGGCTCGGGCTTCCCTGGCGGGGTGTATCCACGTTCATTCGGTCTCCGGCTTTTTCGCCTGTTGGCGTCCCGCCTCATGCTGGCACAGCGTGGCGACGACGTCCAGCAAGGCGCGGTCGTCGGCGGCGGCAGCGATGCGCACGCTGGCCCAGCCGTCGCCCGCTGCATCGACCAGCGCCGGAGCGAACAGTGCAAGGCTGATATGGCCACGATCGATGCCTGCGCTGTCGACCAGCGTGCCGAAATGCTGTGCCGCGCGCGCCGAATGGAGCAGCACGATCGCAGGTCCCGTCAGCGCCTCGCGAAGGGCATCGGGCATCGGCAGCGCGCGCGAGCGATAGACGATGCGCGTATCGATCGCCAGGCGCGACGCAGGGAGATCGACCCGGTCCTCGCCCGCCAGCCGCAGCA
>NZ_LSIS01000433.1:0-395 GCF_001556365.1 Blastomonas sp. CCH1-A6
CCGTCTCTACCTCGACACGGATTCTCATCCGATCATTTCTGGCGCATCGATGCGCGCGATCGAGAAATTAAGTTCCGCTCGCAGGTTCAGGCAATAGCCGCTGAGCTCGCGTCCATCGCTGGCCCAATTTCCGACCGTACGCACGCTCGCCAGTCCATGGTCATCGGTATAGGTGAATCGGATCAAATCACCCGATGCGCCAGGCTTAAGCAGCCACCGCTTGGCCATGTCAGCGTGCAGCCCCTTCTTCGCCGCTCTCGCGACGGGCGGCGGCGCTGATGCAGGCGGCAGCTTGGGGGCAGCACTTCTCAGACCCTGGGCCTTATCAATCAAACCGGTACCGGCATCATAGATCGATTTCACCGTCTTGATCGTGTTTGGATCGCTAAGCGTCT
>NZ_LSIS01000434.1:0-382 GCF_001556365.1 Blastomonas sp. CCH1-A6
TGCCACCGGCTGCTATCGAGACGTCCTCATCGCACAGGTTCGCCGCGGTGATGAACGATTCCATGTCGATGCGGTTGGGCGGGATGCCGCCGCCGACTGCGAGCTTGCCGTTGATGCGCCAGCCCAGCATCCACCAGAGCAGTTGCAGAGCCGGGTTGCGCGAGGCGCTGTCGCTCCATTCCCAAGTGCTCTGATCGTCGGCGCGGTGCGACCCGCTGCCACCGGGAACTGTACTGTCAAGGCGCGGGTCGTAGACATATGCGCCCTTGGTGCGGATCGTGACGCGCGTCGGGACCGACTGGACGAACGGGCTCTCGGTTTTCTTGCTGTTGCCGGTCAGCTTGAAGCGCAGATAGACATAGGCGAGGCCGGTGTAGCGGCG
>NZ_LSIS01000435.1:0-9580 GCF_001556365.1 Blastomonas sp. CCH1-A6
GAATTCTACCTGCCGCAGCAGATCCCGGTCGGTGGCACCTCGACCCGCGACTTCATGGCCAATGCGCGCCAGACGCGACTGTTCTTCACCAGCTCGACCCCGCTGGGCGGCAAGGAACTGAAAAGCCATATCGAATTCGACTTCGCGCTCGCCACCGCGCCGCCGGGCGCGCAGCGTGCGACCAATGCCTATACGCCGACGCTGCGCCGCGCTTTCCTGACCTATGACAAGTTCCTGATCGGCCAGGAATGGACCACGTTCCAGAACCCCGCGCTGCTCCCCGAAAGCACCGATTTCGTCGGTCCGCTCGAGGGCACGGTGTTCGTCCGCCAGATGATCGTCCAGTATCGCCAGCCGCTGGCGAAAGGCCTTGAACTGCATCTCGCGCTGGAAAATCCGCAGACCGAAACGGTCAACACCACCAACGCCGCATTGGCCGACAACGATCAGGACCGCGTGCCCGATCTGGTCGCCAAGCTGGTCTACAAGCAGCCGAACCTGGACCTGCATGTCGCAGGGCTGGTGCGCCAGCTTTCGGTGCACGATGGCGGCAATGACGACGACGCGCTCGGCTGGGGCATCTCGGCGGGCGGGAAGCTCGCCTTCGGCCCGGACAAGCGCCACGATATCCGCTTCAGCGCCACCTATGGCGACGGCATCGGCCGCTATCTCGGCCTCGGCTATGCGCCCGATGCGCTGTACGACCGCATTGCGCTGGGCAACCGGCTGCTGAAGGTCGAGAATTTCGCGGCTTTCGGCTCATTGAAGCTCGGCTGGACCGGCAATCTGCGCTCGACGATCGCGGCAGGCTACCAACATGCCGACTATCCCGGCGGCGTGCTCGTGCCCGGGCTCGCCAATGTTTCCGCCTATAGCGCGGCGGTCAACCTGTTCTGGTCCCCGGTCAAGAATCTCGACATCGGCATCGAAGTGCGTCACGCCGAGCGGGAAGTGGCCAATGGATTGAAGGGGCAGATGGACCGCGTCGAGATGGCGGCGAAATACACCTTCTAACGACACAAGCAGAGGAGTGGGTACAATGGCTACGGTGTATGAGGATGCTTTACCCAAGCATCACCAAGCGACCCAGGGGGAGAAGATGGTCATCGCCGCTTCCTCGCTGGGCACGGTGTTCGAATGGTATGATTTCTACCTGTACGGCCTGCTGGCGACGTACATATCCGCCCAGTTCTTCTCGGGCGTGAACGAGACGACCGGCTTCATCTTCGCGCTTGCCGCCTTTGCCGCGGGCTTTGCGGTACGACCCTTCGGCGCGCTCGTCTTCGGGCGGATCGGCGATCTGGTCGGGCGCAAGAACACGTTCCTTGTCACCATGGGCATCATGGGGCTTTCGACCTTCGCGGTCGGCCTGCTGCCCAGCTATGCCTCGATCGGGGTGGCCGCCCCGATCATCCTGATCCTCATGCGCCTCGCCCAAGGGCTAGCGCTGGGCGGCGAATATGGCGGCGCTGCCACCTATGTCGCCGAACATGCGCCCGAAGGAAAGCGCGGGCTCTATACCAGCTGGATCCAGACCACGGCGACCTTCGGATTGTTCGCGGCGCTGCTGGTGGTCATCGGCTTCCGCTTCGCGCTGGGCGAAGAGGCGTTCGCCGCCTGGGGCTGGCGTCTGCCGTTCCTGATCTCGATCGTGCTGCTCGCGGTGTCGATGTGGATCCGGCTGCAGCTCAACGAAAGCCCGGTCTTCCAGAAGATGAAGGAAGAGGGCACCACTTCCAAGGCGCCGCTGACCGAGGCATTCGGCCAATGGGGCAATCTCCGCTGGGTGCTGGTCGCGCTGCTGGGCGCGGTCGCGGGCCAGGCGGTGGTCTGGTACGCAGGGCAGTTCTATGCGCTGTTCTTCCTGGAAAAGACGCTGCGGGTCGATGGCGCCACCGCCAATATCCTGATCGCGATCGCGCTTGCGCTTGCCACGCCCTTCTTCGTCTTCTTCGGCTGGCTGTCGGACAAGATCGGCCGCAAGCCGATCATCCTGGGCGGCTGCGCGCTGGCGGCGATGCTCTACTTCCCGCTGTTCGGCGCGCTGACCCAGGCCGCCAACCCCGCGCTCGCCGCGGCCCAGGCCTCGGCCCCGGTCACGATCAGCGCGCATCAGGACGAGTGCTCGTTCCAGTTCGACCCGGTCGGCAAGAACAGCTTCGACACGACGAGCTGCGACATCGCCAAGACCTATCTTGCCAAGGCGGGCATCAGCTATGCCAATGCCGAGGCAGCAGCCGGAACGGTGGCGATGGTGAGGATCGGCGACAAGACCTTCACCGCGCCTGATGCCGGCAAGCTGTCGGGCGAAGACAAGAAGGCGGCGATCAAGAGCTTCCAGGACGAGCTCAAGGCTGGTCTCATCGCGGCGGGCTATCCCGAAAAGGCGGATACGGCGAAGATCAACAAGGTCGCCGTGGTCGCGATCCTCTGGGCGCTGGCGATGCTGGTGACCATGGTCTACGGACCCATCGCCGCGATGCTGGTCGAGCTGTTCCCCAGCCGCATCCGCTACACCTCGATGTCGCTGCCCTATCATATCGGCAACGGCTGGTTCGGCGGTTTCCTGCCCACCACAGCCTTCGCGATGGTCGCGGCCACCGGCAACATCTATTACGGCCTGTGGTATCCGGTGGTGGTCGCAGCAGCGACGGTGGTGATCGGCCTGATCTTCCTGCCGGAAACCTTCCGCCGCAATATCGACGATTGATATAGCCCTGGAGGGTCGCGCCCCAGCAAACCAGCGTGTCAGGTCCGCCTGGCACGCTGGTCTTGCCTTGGCAGCAGAGCCGCATAGCGATGGGGCTGGCATCCGGCCGACCCAGGGGGCGGCCCGTCCAGCTTTGGCTTGCGAGCCGATCGCACGGTGTTATGACACTGACATCGTTGAACCAAATGGACGCTGGATGGTCACCCAAGGATCTTCGACAAGGCTGGCCACGCGGCCTGATCTCGACACCAAGACGCCCCAGCGCCAGCGGGGCAAGGACACGTTCGAGATGATCCTGGCGACGGCGGGCGACCTCCTGTCCGAAGTCGGGTTCGAAAAGCTGACCACCAATCTGGTGTGCGAACGCGCCGGGATGACGCCGCCCGCGCTCTACCGCTATTTTCCAAACAAATATGCGCTGCTGACCGAACTCGCCAAGCGGCTGATGGCGGCGCAGGATGCCGTTGTCGACAGGTTCATGCGCAACGAGGCCTATGGCTCGCGTTCGCTCGACGAGGTCGTGGCGTGGAACATCGCGCTGCGCAAGGAACTGATCCGGGTCACCCGCGCGCAGCCGGGCGGTCTATGGATCCTGCGCGCGATCCGCTCGGTGCCGGTGCTGCAGGAAGTCCGTAACGATTCGCGCGACAAGGTGCTCGACCTGCATGTCGGCCATGTCGCGCAGATCTATCCCGAAGTACCGATCGAGACGCTCAAGGCTGCCGTGCGGCTGTCCGAGCAGATGACCTATACGGCGATCGAGATGCTGCTCGAGGATCCGCTGCTCGACGAGGACAGGATTGTCGAGGAAGTGTCGTGGATGACCGCGATGTATTTCCTCAACCTGGGAAGCCGGCCCCGCATCGACCCCATCGCTATCGATCTGGGCGACTGATCGCACGTCGCGGCATTTCCTGGCCAATGCGACTATTTCTTTTCCATGCCGCATCTTCACGCATCATCGCTGGCCATGCCCGTGACGAGCTTCTATGTTCGCAGGTACAGGGCAGGATGGGGCCAATATAGATGCTGAGCAAATTGCGTTCATGGATAGGGCGCCACAAGATCTGGTCCGCCCTGATCGCGCTTGTCCTTCTCTATGTTGCTTATCTGGCCGTGCGCCCGGCCCAGCATGATTACGAATATCTCGGCGAAACCGTGGCGCGCGGATCGGTGGAGCGCGTGGTCTCGGCCAGCGGTAAGGTGCGCGCGCTCAACACGATCAAGGTCGGCACCGAGGTGTCGGGGCAGATCACCAAAGTCTATGTCGATTTCAATTCGCCGGTGACCAAGGGGCAGGTGCTCGCCGAGATCGACCCGACCCGGGTGCGCGCGCGGGTGCAGCAGATCGAGGCGCAGGTCGCGCTCGCCCGTGCCGGATTGCAGCAGACCGCCGCCAATGTGGCGCGCGCCAGGGCCGAGTTGCAGATCCAGGAACGCGATTACGCGCGGCAGAAATCGCTGGCCGAGCGCGGGTTCGTGTCCAAGGCCAATCTCGACGCCGCGCAGACCCGGCTCAACAGCGCGCGCAATGCCCTGGAGGTCGCCACCGCGCAGACCGAGAGCGGCGATGCGCAGATCCGTCAGGCCAATGCCGAGCTTTCCTCGGCGCGGCTCGACCTGAACCGCACTGTCATCATCGCGCCCGCCAGCGGCGTGATCATCAACAAGCTGGTCGAGCCGGGGACCACCGTGGCTGCAAGCTTCCAGACGCCCAATCTGTTCGAGATCGCCGCCGACATCACCAAGATGCAGGTCGAGGCTTCGGTCGACGAGGCCGATATCGGCCAGATCCGCGAAGGCCAGGACGTGACCTTCACGGTCGACAGCTATCCCGATGACGTTTTCCGCGCGCGCGTCCGCCAGATCCGCAAGGCGCCGGTCGAAACGCAGAATGTGGTGAGCTATCTCGTCATCATCGATGTCGACAATCTCGATGGCAAGCTGCTGCCGGGCATGACCGCGAATGTCGAGATCATCACCGGGGCCAAGGCCAATGTGGTGCGCGTGCCGACCAGTGCGCTGCGCTTCCGACCCAAGGCGGCCGACCGTCAGGCGCAGGAGGAGCCGCAGCCGGGCGATCCGGATCGCAAGCAGGCGCCGCGGCATTTCGTCTATCTGGCGGGAACGGACCCGTATCGTCCGGTCCGCAAGCAGGTGAAGATCGGGCTGGAGGGCGACGACTATACGGAAATCCTGTCGGGCACCAAGCCGGGCGACAAGGTGCTGGTGCGTACCAAGTCGCTGAAGCCCAGGACCCCGAGCGAAGATGCGGACGAAGATGACAGCGCCGCTTCTTGAGACCCAGGATCTCATCAAGAACTATGTGATCGGTGGAGAGATGGTCCACGCCGTCAACGGCGTGTCGCTGCGCATCGATCAGGGCGAATTCGTCGCGATCATGGGCGCGAGCGGATCGGGCAAGTCGACCTTCATGAACATGATCGGCTGTCTCGACGTGCCGACGTCGGGCGTGCTCAGGCTCGACGGCATCGATACGCGCACGCTGAACAGCGACGAGCTCGCCGAGATCCGCAACCGCAAGATCGGCTTCGTCTTCCAGCAGTTCAACCTTCTCGCGCGGACCAGCGCACTGGACAATGTCGCGGTGCCGCTGATCTATGCCGGGGTCGGGCCTGCCGAACGCCGCCAGCGCGCGCAGGCGCGGCTCGAGGCGATGGGGCTGGGCAACCGGCTGCTCAACACCCCGGCCAAGCTATCGGGCGGGCAGCAGCAGCGCGTGGCGATCGCGCGGGCGCTGGTCACCAATCCGCTGATCCTGCTCGCCGACGAGCCGACCGGCGCGCTCGACACGCAGACCTCGCTCGACATCATGGGCATCTTCCAGAAGCTCAACGACGAGGGCATCACGCTGGTCGTAGTGACACACGAGCCCGATATCGCCGAATATGCCGCGCGGCGGATCGTGTTCCGCGACGGCAAGGTCATCGAGGACGCTGCGGTGACCTCGCGCCGCCGGGCCGAGCCGGCATGAACGGGCTGCTCGGCACGCTGGCGGGCTGGGGCGTCAATGTCGCGATCGCGTTCACGGCGCTGCGCACTAACCTCATGCGCTCGATCCTGACCACGCTGGGCGTGATGATCGGCGTGTTCTCGGTGATCCTCGCGGTCGCCGTCGGCAATGGCGCACAAGTTTCGGTGACCGAGCAGATCGCGACGCTGGGCTCGAACATGGCGATCGTGGTGCCCGAGCCCGAACGCGCCAACGGCCCGCCGCGCCCCGGCGATCGCGGCCGCCTGACCGAGCGCGACGGCGAGGCGATCGCGCGCCAGGTTCCGGGGGTGGTGGCGGTCGCCCCGCAGATCCGCACCAGCGTGCAGCTGGTCACCGGCGGGCGCAGCGCCTCGACCCAGGCGGTCGGCTCTACCGAGGCCTTTGGCAGCATCTCCAATCTCGGCACGTCCGATGGTCGCTTCATCACCAAGAGCGATGTCGGATCGGCGGCGCGGGTGGTGGTGATCGGCCAGACTGTGGCCGACAAGCTATTCGTCGACGTCAATCCGATCGGGGAGAAGGTGCGGATCAACCGCGTGCCGTTCACCGTGATCGGCCTGCTCGAAAGCAAGGGTAGCAACCTCGGCAACGACAATGACGACCAGATCGTCGTGCCGATCACCACGTTGCGCCAGCGCCTGTCCACCGCCACCGCGCAGGGGCCTGACGATGTCACCTTGCTGTTCGTCGGCTTCGAGGACGAGGACACGCTGGTCGCCGGCGACCGCGAGATCAAGAGCCTGTTGCGCGCGCGCTATCGCGTCTCCAAGGGCAAGATCACGCCGTTCACGGTGCGCACTACCAAGGAAATTGCGGAAACCTCGGGCGAGGTGACGCAGATCTTCCAGGCGGTGCTGGTGGCGATCGCCTCGATCTCGCTGCTGGTCGGCGGCATCGGCATCATGAACATCATGTTGGTCAGCGTCACCGAACGCACCCGCGAGATCGGGCTGCGCATGGCGCTGGGGGCCAAGCGCAGCGACATCCGCAACCAGTTCCTGGTCGAGGCGGCGGTGCTGTGCATCATCGGCGGCGGCATCGGCCTCCTGCTGGCGATGGTCGCGGCGGCGATCTTCCAGCAGGTGGCGGATTTTCCCGCACCGATCGGGCTTGATACCGCCTTGCTCGCCATCGCCTTTTCGGGCGTGATCGGGCTGGTATTCGGCGGCTATCCCGCGATCCGCGCGTCGCGCCTTTCGCCGATCGAGGCGCTACGCAGCGAATAGCCCGCAGCGCCGTCGATCCGCCGATCCCGATCAGTCGAAACCGAGGAAAGTAACCTGCTCGTCGAGCGGCACGCGCTCGCGCTCGAAATTGTTGACCGGTGCCTCTTCATCGCGCCAGCCGATGCCTAGCCCGCAGAACAGCAGGATGTCGTCCCCCATCCCCAGATGGTCTTTGATCGTGCGGCCATAGACGCCCATATATTCCTGCGGACAGCTGTCCAGGCCCTCGCCGCGCAGCAGCAGCATGATCGTCTGCAGCCACATGCCGCAATCGGACCATTGCGGTTCCTTCATCAGCTTGGGGAAATGGCACAGCAGCAACACTGGCGCGCCGAACGAGACCATGTTCATTTTGACGAAATCGGCGCGCTGTTCCGAATTGTCGCGCGCCACCGCCATCGCGCCGTACATCGCCTTGCCCAGGTTGGAGAGGCGCTCCTGATATTTCGGCACCTGGCCGGGGGCGGCGAAGTCATATTCCTGTGGATCATCGGGCTGGCTGGCGAGCAGGCGTTCCTGCAGCGCGGCGAGCGGCGCTCCGGTCAGCACCGTTGCTTCCCAGGGCTGATAGTTGCAGCCCGAAGGCGTCATCCGTGCCTGTTCGAGCACCCGCCGCACCGTCTCGAGCGGAACCGGTTTATCCTTGAACGCCCGGATCGACCTGCGCGTGGCGACGGCTTCGGCTACATTCATCAAACATCCCTCCTGTTTGGCAACATTGGCCGGACATTCCCGGCCGCGGGCCTGCCTTGCCAGAGCGGGCCAGCGGCTGCAATCGTGCGCGACTGAAACCGGAGCCGCCTTCCCAGCGAACCTGCACAATGCCGTCAAGGGGGGGTGATGCGATGCAATCTGGCGCTGCCAGGGTTCATGGACCGTCCGTTCATGCCGATGCCCGGCCCGGCGAGCCGTCATGCTGCTGATCCTGGTCCTGATATGCGCGTTCCTCGTCGGCATGGCGATCGGCGGCAGCAGCACCTGCGCGGTAACCGCCTCGCGCGAGATCCTGCTGCATCGGCGCGGCACCATGCTGCAGGGCTTTGTCATCGCGATGGGAATCGCAGGCGCGATCACGTTGCCGCTGCACTGGCTGCTCGGCCCTGCGGCCCATCTGGCGTCCGAAGTGCCGATCTCGGGCGCGCTGGTGTCCGGCGCGGTGCTGATAGGGCTGGGCGCGGTGATCAACGATGCCTGCCTGCTGGGTACGCTGGCGCGGATCGGACAGGGCGAGGTCCGCTTTCTGGCCTTGCCCTTTGGTCTGGCGCTGGGCTTTGCCCTGGCCGATCGGCAGCCGCTGCTGGCCGCCGGCCCGGCGCTGGGCAATGTCCATGCAACGCCGATGTGGCCTGGCATCGCGCTTGTCATCGGCTTTGCGCTGCTGGCGGTCTGGGCCTGGCGCGAGCGTGGCCGATCCATCGAACCCGGGCGGGCAAGGCCTGCATGGCCGCGCGTGATGATGCTCGCCATGGGTCTGTGCGGCGCGCTGCTCTTCGCGCTGGAACCGAACTGGGCTTATTCGGATGCGGTGCGCGCCATCGTGCGACGCGGGCAGATGGAGATGCACAGCGATGCCCGCGCCTTTGCGCCAGCCGTCGCGTTGCTGGGCGGCGCGCTGGTCTCGGGCCTCCTTGCGCGCTCGTTCGTGTACACGCCGCCCCGCCTGGCGGATCTGGCCCGGTCGCTGGCCGGTGGTGTAGTGATGGCGCTTGGCGCATCGCTCATCCCTGGGGGCAATGACACGCTGCTGCTGGCGGCGATCCCATCGGGCACGCTGAGCGGCCTGGTCGCCTATCTGGTGATGTCGGTAACGGTTCTGCTGACGCTGCAATCTGCCGCCTGGCTCGGCGCCCGCGCGCACACGAAACTGGCTGCCTGAAGCAGCGATCGTCGACCCCATGGTTCCATCGGCCTTTCCGCGCGCCGGGGGAAGAGCCAGGCATGCAAGGGTGCGAGCGCTGGATGCCCGCCCCTACGACGATCAGCGTCTCGGCGGGCAGGATGTTTTCGAATCCATCTATGGGTAAAGTCCCGGTTAGCGGTTCGGGTCGACCCGAAACATGGTGCACGAACATTTTTGCCATGTCTTCAAAGTGTAACAAATATTTAAGCGCTTGTTTACTACGATTCCGATAATTTGTTCGGGCATGATGCAGTCGCCATCCGCCTTTTCTTCCTCCGCCGGGTCATCCGGGGCAGATGCGCGATCGGATAGGATCGGCGACTGGCTGTCGGCGGCAGATCGCGAGCCGCCACATATCCTGCACGGCGACACGCTGGTCAGTGTGATCGACCGCTTTCAGGCCAATCCAGACTTGCGATTGCTGCCGGTGCTCGACGCAGAGGGGCGACCGTGCGGTGCCATTTTCGAGCGTGATATGCGCCGCCTGCTGCTCAACCCCTATGGCCATGCCCTGCTGCGCAATCCGGCTTATGGGGGCGACCTGAGGTCGCACATTCGCGATTGCCCGAAGGCCGATGTCGCGCAGTCGATCGGTGCGGCCCTGGAGCAATATCGGGTCGGCCGAGGAACCGAAGGCATGATGATCCTGCAGGGTCATCGATTGTTTGGCGTGCTGACCAACCGCCGACTGGCGCTGCTCGCGGGCGAATGGGAGGGGCATAGGGCCC
>NZ_LSIS01000436.1:0-237 GCF_001556365.1 Blastomonas sp. CCH1-A6
ACGCGGCGAGCTTTCGCAGCATGACCGATGGCGCGACATGGCCGGCCTTGATCGACCCTACGAGGCGCAGCACGTCTTCCCATTGCTCACCGATGATGTCGGTGCGGATACGCTTGCCCAACAGCGGGGTGATGGACGGATAGGCCGTGACCGGCGCGATCGGCGCGAGCCGCCTGTCGGGGAAGTCGCGCAGGCGCGGGCAGAAGCGAAATCCCAGCATCGCGCACAGGGCGAAGA
>NZ_LSIS01000437.1:0-10350 GCF_001556365.1 Blastomonas sp. CCH1-A6
CTGCATCTTGTGTGCAGGCGGTTTCCGCTTGGAACCGTTGTTGGGCGTCCCGGCCGTGCAGCGCCTCGCACGGGGAGTAGGGGTCGTTGGCCCTCCGGTGGGAAAGGCCAACGTGCCCATAGACCGCCGCCGCGCGCGCGGCTGGCCGCGCTTAGTGACTGCGCTGCAGTTCGACGATATCGTTGCGAGCCGGCTTGCCGCTGACGACGGTGACGTGGGCGAAATGGTCGTCGAAAACGTGATCGATCCTGACTTCGCCGACCTCCTTGCGGTGAAAACTCGGGCCCGTGCCCTTTTGCGGGCCAGTATGAGGGACGATCCGATAGACGTCGAGAACCTGTCCGACCTCGGCACCGTCGGCTTTGCCGATGCAAACGACTGTTCCGGTTGAACCGACTTCGACGATGGTGCCGCGCATAAACCAGGTGTGGCCGATGCCCTGCGACAGGACCGGGGTCGCGCCGAGCAAGGCAATTCCAGCGAACGCGGCGGTGAGGGACTTCTTCAACATGATCGACTCCTTCGCGAAATTTGGAGGCCGGCCCCAGGCCTAATGGGGAAGATCCTGTCTTCATTCATTGGGATAAGGACCCCCGTCCCTGCTTGACATACGTATTGGTCACATTGTCAGGCGTGGTCCGTGGCCAGCGCCATGTCGCCCCAGCTGCCCAGCCGGGGAGTTTCGCAGTGCCAGCCGAGTTCGCGTACGATCCGCTGCGCCAATATCGCTGAGGCGCTGGCTTCGCCGTGGGTCACAAAGGTCCTGCGCGGCGCCTTCGGCATGCCCGAAAGCCAGCGCATGATTTCATTGCAATCGGCATGCGCCGACAGCATCGAGAGGTTGGTCACCTCGGCAAGGACCGGCACCTCTTCGCCGAAGATCCGGATCGTCGTTGCCCCGGCAACAAGCGCGGCCCCGCGGGTTCCGGCGGCCTGAAACCCTGCGAATAGAATGAGGTTCTTGGGGTCGGGCGCGAACTGGGCGAGATGATGGACCACGCGCCCGCCCGTGGCCATGCCGCTCGCCGAGATGATGACCTTCGGATTCCGATCTGCCGTCAGGGCCTTCGATTCCTCGGATTCGCGGACGTAGTGCGCGACTGCGCAGGCCGTTTTGCATTGCTCGCGGGACAAACGGTGGCCGCCCGAGTGGGCACACATGATCTCGCTGGCGTCGATCGCCATCGGGCTGTCGAGATAGACCGGCGCGCCCTGCAACCGCCCCGCTTGCTTGAGCAGGGACAGGTAGTAGAGCAGCGACTGCGCCCGTCCGACCGCGAATGCCGGGATGACGACCGTCCCGCCCCGCGCAATACAGCGCTCGATAGTGTCGCCCAAAGCCAGTTCGGGCGAGAGCGCATCATGCTCACGGTCACCGTACGTGGATTCGACGATCAGATAGTCCGCTTCCGGCGGCGGTGTGGGATCGAACATGACTGCATCGTCGTAGCGGCCCAAATCCCCTGAAAAGAGAATCCTCGTGCCCTTCCAGTCGATCTCGATCGAGGCTGCGCCAAGGATATGGCCGGCGCGGCGAAAGCGCGCGGAGATGCCGGGGGCGACCTCTACAGCTGCGTCGAAAGCCACACCTTCGAAATGCTCCAGTGCGTTGAGAGCGTCATTCTGGGTGTAGAGCGGCAAGGCGGGCCGATGCCGCGAATAGCCCCGCCGGTTGGCGAACTGGGCGTCCTTCTCCTGGAGATGGCCGCTGTCCGGAAGCAGCAGCTCGCAGAGTTCGGCCGTGGCGCGCGTCGCGATGACCCGCCCTTTCCAGCCATTGCGAACCAGGCGCGGGATCGCTCCGGAATGATCGAGGTGCGCGTGCGTGAGGAGAATGGTTTCGACGTCATCGACCTCGGGCGGAGGCGGCGCCCAATTGAGTCCCCTGAGCTCCCGGCCACCCTGGAACAGTCCGCAATCCACCAGTATTCGCGTCGAATCGTCTTCGAGAAGGTAGCGCGATCCCGTCACGGTTCCGCTGGCGCCAAAGAAACCGATCGCAAGTCCATGTCCGGACGGACGAGGCTCTACGTCAAGTCTCGCCTGCGGTTCGATGCCGGGGAGGAAATGTCCGCGGGACTTGTCCTTCGCGCGGTGCTTCTTGTGCTTGTGCATGGACGTTGCCTCCCGAAATCGTGGTTCTAGGACCGATTTTCTCTGGCGTGCGGGACGAAGGCCATACGTATTGCTCGCAGCGAATGGTCGCGCGGCGACCTGGGGCAATGTGACATCTACCTATGGCGCTATTTGCCGCGTCGCCGCAGTTGCACCAGGTCAGGGCGCTCGAACGCATGCCGGGTCTATATTCGCCTGGCGCGCTTCGAAGCGAAAAACGATGGAGAGGGGGACGGTCGGCATGCAAATCGGAATTGTCGGGCTCGGCCGCATGGGCAGCAATATCGCCCGCAGGCTGCTGGCCGCAGGGCACAGCTGCATTGCCTTCGATCTCGACCTGGCGCGGGTGGATGAAATCGCGGCAGCTGGAGCTCAAGCAGCACGTGATCTGTCCGGGCTGGTAGCAGCCCTGTCCGCGCCGCGCGTCCTCTGGATAATGCTGCCAGCCGGCTCCGCAACCGAAACGGCCATTCACACCCTGTCGGACCTCCTGTCTCCCGGCGACATCATCGTCGATGGCGGAAACACCTTCTATGAAGATGATCTTCGCCGGGCGGCCCTGCTCGCTGAAAGCGGGATCGGTTACGTCGATGTGGGCACGAGCGGCGGCATCTGGGGCCGCGAGCGCGGCTACTCGCTGATGATCGGCGGAACGCCCGAAGCGGTCTCCCATATCGATCCGATCTTCAAGGCGCTGGCGCCCGGGATCGGCGCAGCGGCACAGACGATCGGACGCCAGGGCGCAGACCAGAGGCCGGACCATGGATATGTCCATGCCGGACCCCACGGCGCCGGACACTTCGCGAAGATGGTTCACAACGCCATCGAATATGGGATGATGCAGGCGTTCGCCGAAGGCTTCGACATCCTGCGAAACGCCTCGGTCCTGGCCGATCGGACAGGCGCTCGATACGAATTCAACCTCGCGGATATCGCCGAGGTTTGGCGGCGGGGCAGTGTCGTATCCTCCTGGCTGCTCGACCTGATCGCGGGCGCTTTGGCCAAGGATGGCCAGCTGCTGCATCTCGAAGGACAGGTCGACGACTCCGGCGAGGGGCGTTGGGCCGTATCGACCGCGATCAAGCAAGGTGTTCCGGCCAATGTCCTGGCTGCCGCATTGAATGCGCGGTTCAGGTCGCGCCACGAGCATACGTTCGGCGACAAGATGCTTTCGGCCATGCGCGAGGAGTTCGGCGGTCATCGCGAGGCCATGCAGCCGCAGCTCCAAGGATCACGCGGAACCCGCCCCGAGGATATTGGAGCGCGCCGATGACCTCGAATGACGAGCCGTACTGCAGCGCCCTCACACCGCATCCCTGCGAGCATTGCTTTCCAAGCGTGCGCGCTGCGGACATGCCCTCGTACCGTTTGGCCGCGCTGGATCAGGACTTCATTCTCGGCGATTCGATGCGCGGGGTCCGCTTTCTGCTCGAATACGAAAAAGTCGAAGAGGCTCTGCGCGCTTGGGGCGTCTTGTCGACGATTGTCGTCTTCGGCAGTGCACGGGTCCGGGCAGGGCAAACTGGCAATGGCGGCTTCTGGTATGACGAGGCGCGCAAGTTCGGCCGACTGGCATCCGAACGCGGCGGCGCGCTCTCGCGCAACGATGGCAAACGGGTCAATGTCATCGCCACTGGGGGCGGGCCGGGGATCATGGAGGCGGCCAATCGCGGCGCGCACGATGCCTGTGCACCGACGATCGGTTTCAATATCACGCTCCCGCGCGAGCAGGCACCCAATCCCTACACCACGCCCGAGCTGACATTCCGGTTCCATTATTTTGCGATCCGCAAAATGCACCTCGCGATGCGCGCCAGCGCTCTGGTCGTATTCCCGGGCGGCTTCGGGACTTTGGACGAGATGTTCGAAATCCTGACCCTCCGCCAGACCGGAAAGGCTCCCAAGGTGCCGATCGTGCTGTTCGACCAAAGCTATTGGCAGGCAGCCATCAATCTCGATGTTTTCTGCGAGAACGGCATGATCGATCGCGCCGATCGCGAACTGTTCGCCTATGCAAATACGTCCGATGAGGTCTGGCAGGCTCTGATAAGCCTCGGCCTTGAACCCGTATCGTAGGCCTGGCCAGCGCTCCGCGGCCTGGCGCTGTCGATGCGATGCTCTTTCGTCGGCGTGATCGCCCGCGCTGTCCATTCGCGATCTACGTATAGCGCCTCTAACCCGCCCGCCGCAGAATCCCCGCGAGGCTGACCGAACCGTGGCAGCCATGAGCAAGGAAACACTGCATGAAAAGAACATCGATGATCGTCGCTGCTTTGGGACTTCTGACCGCAGGTATCGGCCCCGCCCTGGCCGACCAGATGCCTCCCGGCATGAGCGACATGCCTGCTCCAAAGCAGCAGGTGAAACCCAAGGCGAAGCCGAAGCACCCTGTCCGGCATCGGCAGCGCTCCGCGCGAACCCAGCGCGCGCCCGCCGCGGCACCTCACCCTTCGCCGTCCCCATCGCCTTCCGCCATGCCGATGAAGTCCGGCGGCTGCTGTTGAACGGCTTGCCGGCGCCATGCAGTCAAGTGAACGCTCTACGGTGAAGGGCGAAGAACGGCAGGATTCGATGCCGCACGGCAAATCACCACAGAGATTCTACCAGCACAGAGCGGCTGTAGTGGTCGATATTGCCGTCGATCCCGCAACGCTGTTCGAGCACCTGGACGATCAAGCAAAGCTGGCGTCCCACATGATGCAGTCTTCTGCAATGATGGCCGGGAGTTCGATGAAGTTCACGTTCGATCACGATCGCGGACGTATGCTGGGCTCGAGGATCGGCATGCACGGCAAGGTGCTGGGCCTTTCGCTCGAGCTGAGCGAGATCGTCACCGAACGCGATCCGCCTCGCCGCAAGGCCTGGGAAACCGAAGGCGTGCCGCGATTGCTGGTCATCGGTGCCTATCGGATGGGTTTCGACATTGCCCCCCAAGGACTCGGTTCGCGGCTGACGGTCTTCATCGACTACGATCTGCCGAATTGGCCCTGGCGCTTGTTGGGACTGATCCCTGGCCGCGCATAAGTGTCCTGCAAGGCACCGAAGGAATGCATTCCCAGAATGAAGGCACCGCCGACCCCTCGGGCGGTCTGAAGGCCGTTCTCGATGGCGGGCAGACGATGGAGCGCATGGACTTCGTCAATGAGAAACCAGGTGCGCAGATTGCGGGTCCGGCCCATGCGAAACAGAGCGTTGACGGCAATGTCCATCCACAAGGTCAGCAGCGGCCGATTAAGCACAAGGTCTGGGTGGGTCGACGTGATGAAAAGGATCGATCCTTCCTTCACATCCTCGGTCATCCACTTGTTGATCGAGAAGCCGGGCTGACCGTTGGCCGGCTCAGGCAAGAAGCGGAATACGTTGGCGTTCGCATTGAAGGTTGCCCGGATCGCTTCGGCCATTTTTGCAGCTGACGGCGACATCAACGGAGCTGCGATAGTTCCTTCGAGATAGCGGCTGATTGTTTTGAGGTCGGCGTGCATCAGGAAGTAGGCAAGCCCGCCGTTCGAGCGGATGCCGAGCTTGATCATCTTCATGCACATTTCGACAAAGATTGTGCGGGCCGACTTCTGCCAGAAATCATCGTCCGCATTGCGGCCGCTCGGGACCAGCGCGCTGGCGGCACTCATGAACTCGGCATAGTTGTCGCAATCGTTGAAGATCGACCAGGGTTGGCAACGCTGATCCATCGGATTGAGAATGAAGTCGGTGGTCTCTTCGTAGAAGCTCTCGACGAAGGTCCCGGTGAGGTCGAAGATGACGCACCGATGGCCCCGCGCGCGCGCCTGTGTGACGATCTTCTTGAGCTCGGTTGTCTTGCCTGCTCCAGTGGTGCCGATGAACATCGCGTGGCTCTGCTCGAGGCGCCAAGGGAAAGCTTGCGAGGGAAAGAGAGTTCGCGTTGACTTCGAAGTTGAGCGGTGTAGCCGAGAATTCGTGACTCTCGGTTTCGATGTCGGCATGGCCCGCGTGCAGCCGCCGCATCAAGCTTGCGAGCTCGAGCGCGGAGATTTCCGCAGGTTCGGAATGGAGCCGAGTGGTCTTGTCCTTCACCCTGAATGTGACGAGCATCTTTACCTCCTGCTGCTGCTCGCCATCTTGCTTTCCCCCTCCTCTTTTAGGGGTGAGGACCGGATACTGAGCGGGGCCATTCTCACCGATCTCGGCCCGCCCTTTGCATGTTCCAATCGGCGCTTAGCATCTGGCACCAGCGGGCTTCCTCCGTGACGGGCAAGGGGGGTTCGATGCCCCCTGAGCCCGTGCTCGCACGAAAGAAGATTGGAAGGCCCCGGTCAGAGCCGGAGCCTTCCATAAAGCGCTCATGCGAGGCTGCGTGAGCCTGGCTTGCGCTGATCACTGATGCGCCGGATGTGGAGCGGCACTCCCGCCTGGCGGAGGCGCTGTGCCAAGTTGGACTGGATGCCGGAACCCTCGCCGATAATCGCCTCGACCGGCCCCAGCTTCACGATGTTCTCATTGCGCAAGAACGGGGCACGGTTGCCGTGGCGACGATCGGGCATGAAGAGGATGGTTTGCACCCCGTTCCGCTGTGCCCAGGCATTCGCCATGGCATCGACACCCTTGCGCATTCCGGTCGTCCCCAGAACCATCGTTGGGATGCGGGCCTTGATGTCATCGAGGATCTCCCAGATCATCTCGAAGTCATGCCAGTCCTGCTGGCCGCCAGAGACGATCACTAGCGGACCATCGGGCTGGAACTGTGCCCGCCGATCTCTCGCCCGAGCGGCAAGGTAATCCTGTGCCTGGACCTGCGAGGCGGTCACACCATTCTTGCTGACCTGCGACCCGCGCGTGGCTGTGAATACCCGGCCTGTTTCGACCCGGTAGACGTCGGCAGCATGGTCCCGCATTGCCTCGAGGGCTTCTCGGCATCCTTGCAGGGTCTGGCAGAGCGCTTGTGTCTCCTCGAGTTCCACGGCGTAGATCTCCGAAGGATCAAAGTGACGAGCGACCTCACCCAGCTTCTTGGCGGCATCGTCTTCGCGCCCCTCGGCCAGACGGGCGGTCATGTGAAACGAGTTGACCATGCCCCAGGCAAGTTGCTGCGCGAACTCCTCCATGCGCGTGTCCTTGAGGACATCGAAGATCGTTCCGATAGCCATCTCCACGGCGCGGCGCGCCATGTCGGGATCCGGCATTTCAGCTGCGATCGGTTCATCGATGATGCTCAGCTTGGCAAGATCGCTGTGCTCGACAAAGGCACCGTCGTAGGATTCGACGATACCGTCACGGCTGTCGGCGAGTTCGATGCGCGCATTGGCGAGATCAGCGAAGCTGTTGAATTTCTGCATGGGTAGCCTCCGATTGTTGAAATCGTCCCCACATCGGGAACGGCCGACAAGCCATCGGTTGGGAGGCGTGCAGTCAGGGACGGCGAGCCATGCTCGCCGCCGCCACGGCGGGCGTGGGGGTGCCGATTTTCTGCGCACTTGCCGCAAGCGCAGCGCAGCAGGCACGTGTGCAGAAAATTGGGGGAACCGCGATCCTTGACGAGCGCCGGAGACCGATATGTTTCGGCAGGTGTTCCTGTGTGTGGAAGAGACGTTCCCGCCCCCGAGCAAGAGACGAAGGCAGGACCGGTCAGGCGCCTCGGCGCCACGCCGGGCCGCCCCTTCGGCCCTGCGCAGGGGTTACAGCGGGAACACCGCCATTCCATTGTGCGCGGATGCGGTGGCAAAGCCGATCGGCCTGAGCAGCCAGCGCTGCTTGATTGCGCTAACCGGCTGCGCGCTTCGTATGAGATGATCCCGAGAGGGATGCAGTTTCGCCGGACTTTTCAACTTGAAGTCGGCCCAGCGACTGTTGTCACGATTCGCCTGATCGTATAAAAGATAAAGCGCTCCCGGCAGGAGCATGACGCCCGTCTCCAAGCCAAGCTGTCGATCAGCACTGCCGCGATATCTCACGATCCCTTGCAGCATGTTGTTCGGGCTTGAGTGCTGGTGGTTGACGGGCGACGCTACATTTCAAGCCGCGGAGAACAATCATGTCGATTGCTAACGTGCGGCCGTCCAGTCTGGCCAATATCAAACGCCTCGCGAACCAGCGCAAAAAGCGAGATGGTATTCCCTACCGACAGGCCCTCAACTCAGCCGCGCAAAGTGCAGGTTTTGAGAACTACGAGCACGCGCGCACTACGATGTGCGACAAGTCGTTCCAAGTATTCCTGACCGGTTACTGGGAAGACCAGGAGACGTTCGAGCGGGGTCGTGAATCTCTGCCCGTCACCCTATCGCGGCCGCTCTTGGAACTGGTTTCGAAAGCCGAGCTCAAGCTTGTCGGCGGTCTCGCATCCATGCGCGTGGCTGCATCCGACCATCTCGTGAAAGACATGGTCGGGCCAACACGAGAGTATGTTCGCGACAGCTTGTGCAAGGCAGCGCGAGCTCTGCGGTTCATGGAAATGACCGGTCTACGTCCTTGCGACTACGTCGAAGCTAGCCGCGCCATGGCTGATCTCGATGAGGAACTGCCCGGCAACGACCATTCGAGCTATTTGAAGCTGCCGGCCAGCGGACAGTTCATACTCATCGATGAGCCCTATTCGGGGCCGATGGTGAGCGATGAACGGGCTGCTTGGGCAAAGCGGAACGGTTGGGAGCTCGGCGCCGCAGACTGGCATGGTCTGTACTTTCCGTATCGCTGTACCCTCTTCGTCGCTTCCAAGCGTACTGAGGACTTCGATTTTGATGCCCTTGTGAGGAGTATCAACGCACTGCCTGCTCCAGTAACAGCAGAACATTGGGCCGGGTCATCGATGCCCAATCACGACATCTTTGTCTCGCCGCAAGCGGCAACGCCGCAGGACAAGCGCCGAGCAAAGGCTAAGGGCACCATCGTTGCGCGCCCATCTCGGCAAACGCTCCCCTACCACCGCGATATGATCGGATACGATCGCAAGCCGAATGGCAGCATGACGCTGGCTCAGCATCAGCTAGCAGGGCGTTTGCTGGGGGTGATCCTGCAATCGAACAGCAAGCCGGGAGCGGTGAACTGGCGCGTCGACAAGCTCATGAGCGTGCTCGTAGATTGGCTCTACGCCGACGTGCCGCTTCGACTACTGAACGCCCTGGATGACCCCGTCAGCCTCTATTATGGCGACATGTCTTCAGACGATCCGCTGTTCAACCGTGCCAATTCGCCAAGCGGTGTGGAAAGCCTCCTGATCGAGCTGAAGGGGCTCCTCGAAGGCGCCTATCCGCAATGCGCTCCTCTGCGGAAGCTAACCGGAAGAATCGACACTGCCTTGAAAATCACGCGATCGGACGTAGGACGAAAAGCCTGAGAGCGCCGCCGCCAGACAGGGTTGGGTCCGCGCGTGCCGAGACGGCGGCATTTGCCGCCGACAAGCGCGCCGCGACCCAACCCGTCAGCGATCGTCACCCGTCTGGGCCGAGACCCTGAAAGGGACTCGGTGGAGCCGGACCGTCGTTGGCTGCCGGACGAAGTCCCGGCGCCAAGGGCGGTTGGCGGAGTAGAGCGCGATCCCGGCCGAAGGCCAGGGGGACGGCAAGCACCTGCTCGTATTTTTCCTGCCCGCCCCCTGTCTTCCTCGACTCCCAATGTTCTTATATTGTTCTAACCGACCATGAGCAGCAAACGTCTGGATACCGTGGCCGATCTGGTTCGCCATGGCCTCAACGCGCAGGTAGAATGTCTCGGCTGCTACCGCGTTGTGATCGTTCCGGCAGCCAAACTACGAGATCAATGCTTTGCCAAATCCATCCCGATGAAGCTGGAAATCGTCGCGCGGCACTTGCGCTGCAACTGCGGTCACCGCGGGACGAAGCTGGACGCCACCGGTGTCCAGCTGTCGCCCCCCTGAAAGGGCTCGGGCGACGCCTGCGCGCCGCCCTGCCGGTCAGATAAACTCGACGTTCTCGGCGATGATCTCGCAGCCATAGCGGTCGTTGCCTTCGGCGTCCTGCCAGCGCGAGTAGTGGATGCGGCCCGTCACGGCGAGCTGGTCACCCTTGGCCTTGTGCTGGCGCAGCGGGAGACCGAGGCCGTTGAAGACGGTGATCTTGTGGAATTCGGCATCCTTGACCGGGTAGCCGGTTTCCGGATCCTTCTGGACCTTGCCGTCGCGGATCACCGGACGTTCAGTCACGAGGATCAGTTCGGTGATGCGGGTGTCGCTGCGGTCGCGGGCAACGGGATCCTTGGCGAGACGGCCGACGAGGTTGACGATGTTCATTGCAAGAGCCTCCTTGG
>NZ_LSIS01000438.1:0-927 GCF_001556365.1 Blastomonas sp. CCH1-A6
ATCGCCAGCCGTGCGCCGATCGCTGCGCCCGCCGAATGCCCGACAATCACCGCCGGTGCGGGATGGCCGAGCTTCTTGAGCAGCTCGCCCAGCGCCTTCGCCATGCCCGGCAGGCTCTGCCCGCCCGAAATCCGCCCGCGGGTGAAGCCATGGCCCGGCATGTCGGGTGCGATCACCAAATAGTGCTTCGCCAGCAGCGGCAGCAGGTCGCGCCAGCTGTGCGTCGCAGCACCCGTGCCATGGACCAGCAGCAGCACCGCCGCATTCTCGGGCCCGGCGATCTGCACGTGCCAGTCGAGCATCGCGGTGCGCACGAAGCGGCTGTGCGCGCGGTTGGGCCAGTCCTGCCCCTCGACCTCCCAGCGAACCGAACTCATGATGCCTTCCCGAACTGCAGCGCGGATACCGCCTGCTCCACCCCCCGCGCATCGGCGCGTGGCAGCGCCAGATAGCGCGCGCGCATCGCGGCTGCAATCGCTGCGGCCTCGGGCTGCGGCCTTGCGGAGATATCGATGACCACGCCCTGCGTTCCCGATCCGGCAAAGCGCCGCGCCGCCGCCAGCGCATCCTCGCCCGCCTGGGCGCGACCCGGCTGGCCATGCTTGTCGATATTGCCCTTGCCATCGGTGAGCAGCGCGACGAACGGCGTGCGCCCGCGCGCGGCCTGGGTCTCGGCCAGTTCCGCAGCTGCGGCCAGCCCCAGCGCGAGCGGCGTGCCGCCCCCGCCGGGTAGCTCGCCCAGCACCTTCTTGGCGCGGGTGAGCGATCGCGTCGGCGGCAGCAGCAGTTCCGCGCTGGTGCCCCTGAAGGCGATCAGCGCCACCTGCGCGCGCTTCACATAGCTTTGCGCCAGCATCAGCTCGACCGCGCCCTTGGCCTCGGCCAGCCGCGCCAGTGCCGACGATCCCGAGGCATCGACCGCGAAGA
>NZ_LSIS01000044.1:0-1856 GCF_001556365.1 Blastomonas sp. CCH1-A6
CTCGGCGGTCAGCTCGCTGTTCTTGCGGCCCACCGGCGTCTCGCGATATCCGAAATCCCCGGACTTGCTCCTGGTTAGCGACCAATATTCGAACGCTGCGGCCTTGCCCGCGATCTCGGGCTGGTTGTCCTTGGCAGCAAATCCGCCACGCTCGGCCATCATGCCGAGCAGCCCGAGCTGCAGTGCATAGCCCGCCTCGACCTGGCGCGCGCTGGGCGGCTTGCCGGTCTTGTAGTCGACGATCGCGAGCGTGCCATCGGGCAGACGGTCGATGCGGTCCGCCTTGCCGCGAATCTCGACGCCCTCGATCATGAAGGTGCCGCTGCGTTCGGCATCGATCATCCGGCGCCCTTCGCCTGCGAGCGCCAGCGTTTCCTCGGCGATCCAGTTCAATGCTGCGACCAGGCGTGGCCGCCACAAGGCCTTGATCAGCGGATGGACATTGGCCTCGTCGAGATATCGGCAGGCGCGTGGCACCAGGCTGGCGGCATCGAGACCGTCCTCGCGATGCCAGTACTCCAGGATTTCGTGCACCAGTGTCCCGCGCCAGGCCGCGCTCGGTTCGGCATCGACCGGGTCGAGCGAGGGCAGCGCGAGAATGCGCTTGGCGTAAAAGGCATATGGATCGGCGCGCAAACGGTCGAGTTCGGTCACCGACAGCCGCTTGACCCGTTGCTCGGTGCTGGGGCGCGGTGCGGGCTTCTCGATCCGCTCCATGGGCAGGCGGCGGTCGAGCCTGCGCGCCAGCGCCAGCGTTTCGTGATCCTCCATCTGCCGGTCGGGCGCGACCGCCTGCAGGCGCAGCAGAAAGCGCGAGGCGACCGTTGGTGCGCTGCCATCGCGCCTGGCCCGTGTCAGCACCACCTCAGCCGAGGCAAGCGCTCCGGCAAGGTCCTGCGCCGACAAGCCGACGCGCATTTCGAGCGGTGCCAGGCCCAGCGTGTTGCGCACCATCGGCGCGAGCCAGGGATCGGGCGAAGGGATTTGCGGCCAGACGCCCTCGTTGAGCCCGGCGCATATCACCAGGTCCGCGCTCTGCAGCCGTGCCTCGAGCAGGCCGTAGATCGCGACGCGCGGGTGCTTGCCATAAGGCGGGCGCACCGATTTCTCGCGCATCAGTCGGGCAAGGATGTTGACCGCCTGCGATGGCGTCACCAGAGGATCGTGCGTGCCGGTGCGCGCAAGCAATTGCTGCACCAGATCGGAGGCGCAACGTCCCGCCAGCCCCGTCCAGACCGCCTGGTTGCTCAGAGCATCGGCGGCAGCGGCGATGGCCTGGATGGTTGCGGACAGCAGCTGCTGCTCGCGCGGCCATCGGGCGATGGAATCGAGCAGCGCCCTCGCCTCTTGCCACCACGCCTTGAGCGGGCGGTTGCCGATGGTGGTTGCGATCCCGGCAAGCCCCGGCGCGGGGCGCGGGCCGCGGAGCAGCCGGTCGAGTGCGCGCACCTCGTCAAGCCATTCGCGGCGCGTCTCGCCCGCCTGCGCGAGCGGGTGCTTGAACAGGTCGAGCAGCGGCACCGGCGCGAAATCATCGGCCAGGCATTGTGCCACCGCGAGCAGGAACCGCCCGGGCGGCGTGACTGGCAAAGCCTCGCCGGCGCTGTCGTCCGCCTCGATATCCCAGCGCCGCAGATGCGCAATCACGCGCGCCGCGAGGCTGCGATCGGGCGTGACGATGGCGACGCGCCGTGCGGGGATGTCGAGCGCCTGGCGCACCAGTAGCGCGATCGCCTGCGCCTCCTCGTCGGGATTTTCCGCCTCGACGATGCGGATGCCCTTCGTCCTGCGGTCGGCGGCATCGAGCGTGACCCAGCGGTCGCTGAGCCGCGCGGGAATGAAAATGCTGCGCAGCA
>NZ_LSIS01000439.1:0-1529 GCF_001556365.1 Blastomonas sp. CCH1-A6
CGGCTTTTTGCTGCACGATGGATCCTGAAACAAGTTCAGGATGACGTGAATATTGGGACGGGTGGCAGCGCGCAGCCTTCGACCGGCTCAGGCTGAGCGGGGGATGTGTGGAGGCGCTGCGTCTTCTGGCGCGGCCTTGGCCATCCCCGGCATCTCCTTGATATACAAGTCGCGCTGCGGGAACGGGATCTCGATGCCGTGTTCCTTGAACAGCGTCCACACGCGCATCAGCACGTCGCCGCGGATATTGCCCATGCCGCCCTCGGGATCGGCGATCCAGGCGCGGATTTCCCAGTTGACGCAGTTGTCGCCGAAATCGGTCATCCAGATGCGCGGGGCGGGGTCCTTGAGCACGCGCGGGGCCTCGTCCACCGCGCGGTAGAGCAGCTCCTGCACCAGCTGCATGTCGCTCGAATAGCTGACGCCGAGCGGGATGCGCATGCGCACGTTGCGGTCCGAATAGGACCAGTTCTCGACCGGCGTGGTCATCAGGTCCTCGTTCGGGATCAGATGCTCCTTGCCGTCGCGGGTGATGACCGAGACCGCGCGCACGCCGATCTTGTTCACCCAGCCGAAGCTGTCGCCCACCGCGATGACGTCGCCCGGCTTGATCGAACGGTCGAGCAGCAGGATGATGCCGGCGAACAGGTTGCCGATCGTCTTCTGCAGCCCGAAGCCGATCGCAAGCCCGAATGCGCCCGAGAAGAAGCTGAGCGCGGTCAGATCGATGCCCAAAGTGTCGATGCCGATGAAAAAGGCGAGCACGATGACGACGACGCCCGCGATCTTCTGCCCGAGCAGCTTCTGCGTCGGATCGAGGCTGTCGCTGCTGCCGATGATATGCCCGGCGATCCGGTTGACCACGCGCGCGGCCGTGTAGAGCACCAGCACCGTGATCGCGATCGTCACCACCCACAGCAGCGAGAACCGCTTGGCGCCCAGGTTGAAGCCCACCCGGTCCATCGCAGTGGTGATCGGGTCGAGCCCGCCGAACATGCTCGCGAGGATCGAGATCAGCGTGGCGAGGCCGAGGAACGTGCCGAGCCAGTCGGGCATGCGCACGCCGCGCACGAGATCGTTGACGAACAGCGCGAGCGAGATCGCCAGCGTCAGCCCGAACACGACCGAGGCGATCAGGCTCCAGTCGTACAGGTTGAGCGCCATGCCGATCAGCATCGCGGTGGTGAAGCGGCGCACCATGTCGCGGATGCGGCGGCGCGCGAGCTGGCTTTCATAGCCGGCGCGGCGCTCCCAGATGGCGGCAAGGCGCAAATAGATCAGGCGGCTGAGCGCCCAACCGATGACCAGCGCGGCGGTCGCCACCATCGCGGCCAGGATGCCCTCGATATATTGCAGGTCGTCGGGGCGCTCGATCCAGCCCCAGCGCATGAACAGTGCGTTGATCCCTGCAGTCATGCGGCCATGGTAAAGGCCTGCAATCCCTTGGCAAGGTCGGCGATCAGATCGTCCGGGTCTTCCAGCCCGATATGCAGCCGCACGGCGAGCGCATTGCGGTCACCGGCGGGCGG
>NZ_LSIS01000440.1:0-22573 GCF_001556365.1 Blastomonas sp. CCH1-A6
GAGTCGGAGCCGGGGCAGGTGCCGGAGCGGGGGCGGGAACGACGATCGTGCCTTCGCCGGGCGAGGCAACATCGTCTGCACCGCAGGCCGAAACCGCGAGCGCGGCCACCGAGACCATCAGGACCGAACGAACACGTGCATTAAGCATCTTGGAATCTCCGCAAATCAGGACAGCGATCGCTGTCAGCCTTTTGAGGAACGAGCGGAGATGAGCTGATTCCACCCCCTGGAACACCGTTCGGGGCGGCAGATAGGCAGGCATGATGACCCGGCGGGGCCATTTCCATGACAGAGCAGCGACAGGATTATGACTCTTTGGAGTCTTATGTGAAAATTGTGCGACAAACGCCGCGCCTGAGCGACAAAACTGTTGGTTTTCGGCGCGTTAGGCCAATGGCCTGGGCGTCGGTCAGGGCATTGCAAACAATTGCCGCGCGCACGGGCGGCGTGCAGATGAAGCGATTATGCGTGCCTTGCGTGGCCAATGTGCCACATTGGCTCATCCACAAGACAAGACCCGACCGGATGATCTCCGGCCGGGTCGATTCAGTCAGCCCTTGATGGCAGAGCGCGATCAGCGGCTGGCATAGCCCTGGTCGAGACGACGCAGCGCGTGCCGTGCGGCGACGCGACTGTCCATCACCCGCCCGTCGGACAGGATCACGTCGAACGAGCGCTCGGCGTCGATCGCGGCCTGATAATGGCTGCGCGCCTGGGTGAGATCGCCCATCTTGGCATAGGCCAGGCCCATGTTGATCAACCGTGCGGGATCGCGCCGGGCGGAAGGAGAAACCTGTTGCTCAGCCGCCTGCATCTGTTCGAGCGCGACCGGATAATTGCCCTTGAGCAGCGCGGCATAGCCGAGCGAGCCGCTCTCATAGCCGATCTCGTTCGCCGCCGCCCGGTTCTGCACAGGCTGGGCAATCGCCGGAGCAGCCATACCGAGGGCGGCCAGGGCCGCGAATGTGATAACTTTGGTGTTCATGTCAGCATATCCTTTCCGTGTGTGACGAGCCAAATGCTACGCTTATGTGACACCCATGGCAATATGAATGTCACATAAATTACTCCTTAATGTCATATTTCTGTAATTTTCGTCGGCTGGACGATTGTCACACGCCCGCAATGTCCCTTGACCAAAAGGCGCCCGCGCTGTCCGATGGACGCAAACACAACACGAGAGGGGCGTGCCCATGACCATGACGATCGATCGCCGACTGCTGCTCAAGGCCGGAACCTTCGGGCTTGCGGCGCTTTCGCTGCCCGGCGCAGCCCTGGCCTTCGCGTCGGCCCGCGGCTTCACCCATGGCGTGGCGAGCGGCGAGCCCTCCGCCGATTCGGTGCTGCTGTGGACGCGCTATGTCGCGGATAATGACGCGCGACTGACCGCAGAACTCTCCGCGACGCCCGATTTCGCCAAGGTTGTTGGCGGCGGATCGGTGACGGCCAGCGGCGCGCGCGATCATATCGCCAAGATCACCGTGCGCGGCCTGAAGCCCGGCAGCTGGTACTACTACCGCTTCGTGGCCGCAGACGGATCCAAGTCACCCGTGGGCCGCACGCGCACCTTGCCGAAGGGCGAAACGCAGGCGTTCAATCTTGGCGTCTTTTCCTGCTCCAACCTGCCCTTCGGCTGGTTCAACGCCTATGGTCATGCCGCCGCGCGCAAGGATATCGACCTCGCGCTGCACCTGGGCGACTATATCTACGAATATGGCCCGGACGTGTACCCGACGCGCGCCCAGGCGCTGGCCGGTCGTCTGGTCCAGCCCGATCACGAGATGATCACGCTCGCCGACTATCGCCTGCGCTATGCCAGTTACCGGCTCGATCCCGATCTGCAGGCGCTGCACCAGAGCGTGCCGATGATCGCGATGTGGGACGATCACGAGATCGCCAACGACGCCTGGAAGGGCGGCGCGCAGAACCATCAGGACGGGGCCGAGGGCGACTATGCCACCCGCCGCCGCATTGCCGAGCAGGTCTATCGCGAATGGATGCCGGTGGCCGACCTCAACCCCGCCGATGCGCTGTGGACCAGCTATCAGATCGGCAATCTCGCGACGATCATCCGCACCGAAAGCCGCCTGTCGGGCCGCGACAAACCCGCCGAGCTGGCCGAGGCCTTTGCCGGTGGCGGCGATCTGGCCAAGGCGCTGGCCAAGTTCCGCGACGAGACCTGGATGGACCCGAGCCGCCACATGCTGGGCGACGATCAGGCGCGCTGGCTGGGCGAGCAGTTCAAGGCATCGAAGGCGTCTGGCACGCGCTGGCAGGTCTGGGCGCAGCAATGCGTGATGGGATCGCTGAAGCTGCCGGTCGAAACCGCGCAATGGGTGCCCAAGGACGCACCCGAGATCGTCCGCACCCGCTCCGCCGCTGGTCTTGCCGCGAGCCAGGCGGGGCTGCCGTTCAACATGGATGCGTGGGACGGCTACCCGGTCCAGCGCGAGGCGCTGCTCAAGTCCGCCCAGGCCGCCGATGCCGATCTGGTCGTGCTCTCGGGCGACAGCCACAACGCCTGGGGCTTCGATCTGGCCGCCGATGGCAAGCCGGCGGGGGTCGAGTTCGCCGGCCATTCGGTCAGCTCGCCCGGCTTCGAGACCTATGCTCCGACGGTCGCGCCCAAGGACGTGGCCGGCGCGCTGATCCGCGGCAACCCGCAGCTCAAATGGGCGGATACCAGTAGCCGCGGCTATATGACGGTCAATCTCACCCAGGACCGCGCCACCGCCAACTGGCATGCGATGCGCACAATCCGCGAGCACACGCTCGACCTTGCCGGAACCGAAAGCCGCAGCGTGCTGCCGGGCCGCAAGGTGCTGGCCGAGCCCGGTTGGTCGCGCTGGAGCCCTGCGGACGCCACGCTGTCGGTCTGATCGTCCAAGCCGTTTGTCGACGACCAACGACCGCCTGCCGAAAAGCTTTGCAGCCCCCGGGGTGTCCGATTACGTTTGAAACCATCATCGCCTCCCGCACGCTGCGGGTCGATGGCAAGCGCCCGTATGTCCGGGCCTTCAGACACCATCCGGGGAGCTATAATGGTCAAGAATTTCCTGCTCGCGTCCGCCGCGCTGGTCGCACTCGCGGCTGCACCCGCCCAGGCGCATGAGCACGATGCCCAGCCGGGCGATATCGACATGCTGATCGAGGCCGAAGCCGCGGGCAATACCGCCAGCGGCGGCACCACCGATGCCGAAGGCATCACCACCACCGCGCGCGATTTCTGGGGCACCTGGGGCGTCGACACGACACTGATGAACCCCGCCGTCAAGCCGGGCGACGATTTCTACGCGTACGTCAACGGCAAGTGGCTCGACACGTTCGAGATTCCCGCCGACCGTTCACGCTATGGCGCCTTCACCCTACTTGCCGAAAAGTCCGAGCAGCGCGTACGCAAGATCATCGACGAACTTGCTGCTACCAAGCCCGCGATCAACACCGGCGCAGGCAAGGTCGCCGCGTTCTACAATGCCTATCTCGATACCGCCGCGATCGACGCTGCAGGCCTCGCCCCTGCCCAGCCCTATCTCGACAAGATCAAGGCGGTGAAGACGCGCGAGGACCTGGCGAAGCTGTTCGGCACGCCCGGTTTCCGCAGCCCGGTCGCCGGGTTCGTCGACATCGATTCCAAGCAGACCGACAAGTACATCTTCCAGGTCACCCAGGCGGGCCTCGGCATGCCCGACCGCGATTATTACCTGGTCGACAGCGAGGCGAACCTCAAGGTCCGCGCCGCCTATATGCAGTATCTGACCTTCCTGCTCGGCAAGGCGGGCTATGCCGATCCGGCCAAGGCGGCACAGATGGTCTATGATCTCGAAAAGGCCATTGCCACCGAGCATTGGGACCGCGCCGTCGGCCGCAACCGCAACATCACCTATAACAAGCTGAGCAAGGCCGAGATGCTGGCGCTGGGCAACGGCTTCCCGGTCGAAACCTTCATCAAGACCATCGGCGTCGATGGCCAGCAGGAATTCGTCGTGCGCCAGCTCGCGCCGACGGCAGAAGAGATCGCCACCGAGAAGCTGACCCCCGAACAGGTCGCCAAGCTCGGCACCGGCATCCCGGGCCTGTTCAAGCTGGCCAATAGCGCGCCGATCGAGGCGTGGCAGGCATGGGCGGCCGCCGGCTTCCTGTCGAGCGCGGCGAGCGTGCTGCCCTCGGACATCGATGCGGCCAATTTCGCGTTCTACGGCACCGTGCTCGGCGGCCAGCAGAAGCAGCGCGAGCGCTGGCAGCGCGGCGTCGCGGCGGTCGAGGGATCGATGGGCGAGATCGTCGGCAAGATTTATGCGGACCGCTATTTCCCGGCCGAAAACAAGGCCGCGATGGACGAGCTGGTCGGCAACCTCCGCAAGGCGATGGCCGCCAACCTCAACGACATCAAGTGGATGGGCGAGGCGACCAAGGTCGAGGCGCGGCAGAAGCTCGCCAAGTTCACCCCCAAGATCGGCTATACCGAGAAGTTCGAGACCTATGACACGCTGACGATCACGCCCGGCAAGGCGCTGGACAATGCGATCGCGGCGGGCACCTGGGCCTATCGCGACAATCTGTCCAAGCTGGGCAAGCCGATCGACAAGACCGAATGGTTCATGCTGCCGCAGACGGTGAATGCCTATTATTCTCCGCCGCGCAACGAGATCGTCTTCCCCGCCGCGATCCTGCAGCCGCCGTTCTTCAACCTGTCGGCGGACCCGGCGGTGAACTATGGCGCGATCGGCGGCGTGATCGGCCATGAAATGGGCCATGGCTTTGACGACCAGGGGTCCAAGTCGGACGGCGATGGCGTGCTGCGCGACTGGTGGACGGCAGAAGATCAGGCCAATTTCAAGAAGCTTACCAGCGCGCTCGTCGCCCAATATAGCGCGCTCTGCCCGCTCGACGACGGCAAGACCTGCGTCAACGGCGCGCTGACGCTCGGCGAGAATATCGGCGATGTCGGCGGGCTCTCGATGGCCTATCGCGCGTACAAGATTCACCTGAACGGCAAGGAAGACAAGGTGATCGACGGGCTGACCGGCGACCAGCGCTTCTTCATGGCCTGGGCACAGGTGTGGCGGAACAAGTCGCGCGACGAGTATCTGCGCCAGCAGCTCAACACCGATCCGCACTCGCCGCCCAACTATCGCGCCAACGGCACCGTCCGCAATTTCGACGAATGGTACAAGGCGTTCAACGTGAAGCCCGGTGACGCGCTCTACCTGCCGCCGGAACAGCGCATCCGCATCTGGTAACCTCGCAGGAGCAACAGAAAAGGCCCACTGTCATTGCCGTGACAGCGGGCCTTTTTCGTTGGAATTCGTGGCAATCAGTGCGTGCGCAGCTTGCCGAAATGCGTATCGAGCAGCGCCTGCATCTTGTCCGAGGCATCGCGGATCGCGCTTTCGACCTGACCCGCATTCCCCTTGACCGTCACCGGCTTGCCCCCCTCGGGCCGCGCCTCGAGCGTGCACACGATATCGTCGCTACCGCCCTTGGGGCCGTTCACATCGGCGAGATGGACCTCGACGCGCGACAGGCGGCTCGAGAAACGATTCAGCCGTGACTCGACGATTTGTTCCGCCTGTGCAGCCAGAGCCTCATCGCCGGTAATCCGATTGTCGGTGTTGAACTGGATATGCATGGATCAGCGGACCTTTCTGGAGCGTTCGAGAACCAGGCGATGGCCTTCGGCGTCGAGCGCGCCCATCGGCGGATCGTGATCACTTGGACCATCGATCCGGCCCATATCCGCAGTGTCGGTCTGATGCTCCAGATAGTCCGGACCATCGGGCTGTGCGCCTTGCTGCTTCAGCTTCAGCGCCTTCTCCGCCAGGCGCACCTGATCGGGCGCGGGCGAGGTATCGTCAGGTTTGTTGCTCATGCAGGACTTACGCGGCGGGCGCGGCCAAGTTCCTGCTCTTGCAGCGCAATTCTCCCCTTCCGCGTGCGGGAGGAGCAGGTTCAGCTCGCTAAACCGAGGTGGGTCATGGCATAGTCGTCTGCGCAGCCCACCCCACCCTTCGGGCACCCCTTCCTGAAGGGAGGGGAAAAGTTCAACGCATCGCGGTCTGAACCGGCTTGGCCTGGACCTTGGGATTGCTCACCCGCCACACGATACCCGAGACGTCATCGGTGACCAGCAGCGCGCCCTTGCTGTCAATTGTCACATCGGTCGGGCGGCCCTTGGCATCGCCGCTCTTGGTGAGGAAGCCCGAGAGCACGTTGACCGGCAGCCCGCCGGTGACCTTGCCCTTGGCATCGCGGATGACCGCAGGGCGGCCGTTCTCGCCGAACGGCACGAACACCACCTTGTAGCCCGAAGCCGGCTTGCGATTCCACGATCCGTGCAGCGCTACGAACGCGCCATTGGCAAAGTCGCTGCCCAGCGCGGCCTTCTCCGCAAATGTCAGGCCCAGAGGCGCGACATGGGTGCCGAGCGCATAATCGGGACGGCGGGTATATTCGCGCAGCTCCGGACGGCGCGGCTCAACGCGGAAATCCTCGTATCCGCCCCAGTAATTCCACGGCCAGCCGAAATGCATGCCGGCTTCCACCTTGGTGAGGTAATCGGGCACGAGGTCCGATCCCAGCATGTCGCGTTCGTTGACCACGGTCCACAGCGCGTCCGAACTGGGCTCCCAGGCCATGCCGACCGGGTTGCGCAGGCCGACCGCAAAGTCGCGCTTCTTGCCGGTCGCCAGGTCAAGCTCGATGATCCGCGCGCGGCCCTTCTCGACCTCCAGCCCCTTTTCTGCGACGTTCGAGGCGGAGCCGATGGCGACGAACAGCTTGGTGCCGTCAGCATTGGCGATCAGGTTGCGCGTCCAGTGGTTGTTGGGCTTCTGGGCGGGCAGGCTCAGCACCTTGCGGCCCTTGGCGGTGATCTTCGTCTGCCCTTCCGAATAGGGGAAAGCCATGACGGCGTCGGTGTTCGCGACATAGAGCGTGTCGCCAATCAGCACCATGCCATAAGGCGAGTTCAGCCCTTCGAGGAACGGCGTCTTCGTCTCGGCCTTGCCGTCGCCATCACTGTCGCGCAGCAGCGAGATGCGGTTTGCCGATTTGACGCCCGCGCCCGCCTTGTTCATCAGCAGGCGCATCACCATGCCTTCGATGCCGGGATTTTCACGCGGCGGACTGTTGGTTTCGGCGACCAGCACATCGCCATTGGGTAACACCAGCATCGATCGCGGATGATCGAGCCCATCGGCAAAACGCGCCACCTGCAGCCCTTCGGCCGCCTTGGGGGCTTCGTTCGGGCCCCAGGGCTTCACATCGGCGACATTGATCGTCGGGAAGATTTCCTTGCGCGGCGCGGTGATTTCCGGCGACGGGCCGCTGACCTGGGCGATATCGAGCTGCGCCTTGTCACCGCTCAGGAAATACCAGCCGGCACCCCCGACAACCGCAGTCGTGAGGCCCAGAAAAATGAGGATGTTGCGCGTCTTGGTTTTCATGGGCCCAAATTAGGGCGCGCCATCGGCAGGCGCAAGCGGCATCACCCGGTATAATCGGGCAGGGAATGAAACGCGTTTTTCAACGCATCGCTCCACTGGTCGGCGATCAGGTTGTAATAGGGATCGCTCGCCTGGATCCGCCGGTTGCGCCCAGCAAAGCTGTTTGCGGCATAGATCTGAAGATCCAGCGGAAGCGCGACCGACAGGTTCGCCTTGATCGTCGAATCGAACGACACCATCAGCAGCTTGATCGCATCGTGAAACGACATGTCGCGATCATAGGCGCGCACCAGGATGGGGCGACCATATTTGGTCTCGCCGATCTGGAAGAAGGGCGTGTCATCGCCCGCCTCGATGAAATTGCCCTCGGGGTAGATCATGAACAGCTTGGGGTCCATGCCGGCAATCTGGCCGCCGACGATCATCGACGCGCTGAACGTCGAGGATGCGCTTTCGCCCGCGATGGCGCGGGTCCGCGCAATCTCGTCGCGCAGCGTCTCGCCGATGATGCGCGCGACCTGAAACATGGTGGGCGCCTCCATGATCGAAGGCTTGCGCTCGTGCGGCGCCTTGGTGCGCTCCTCGAGCACGCTGACCACGCCCTGGGTGGTCGCCAGATTGCCCGCCGTCATCACCGTGATGTAGCGATCGCCCGGCTTTTCCCAAGTGAACATCTTCTTGAACGTGCTGATATTGTCGACACCCGAGTTCGTCCGGGTGTCCGACATGAACACCAGCCCCTTGTCCAGGCGCATCCCGACGCAATATGTCATAGGAGCGTCCTCCCCCTTCATTCGCATGGCGCGCATAAGGCGCGATGCGCAACAATCGGTCAAGCGGCAATGGTCGTTGTGGAAAAGTCGGGAATGGCGACCCGCTGCGCCATCAACATCGTCATTCCCGCGAACGCGGGAATCCCGCTTCGGTTGCGCTTGACGAAAGTAAGCGGGACCCCGCCTGCGCGGGGGTGACGAGCCTAGCCCGGTCGTTGCCTTACTGCTGGACCTGCTGCACCTGCAGCGTCACCGTCATCGCCTCGGTACCGCGGCCAAAGGTGATTCCGGCGATCGGCGCAGCCTCGCGATAGTCCAGCCCGGTTGCCACGCGGACATAGCGCTCGTCGGGCGAATAGCCGTTGGAGACATCGAAACCGACCCAGCCCAGGCCATTCACGTGCACCTCGGCCCAGCCGTGCCCGGCATCCTGATCGACCCGGTCGTTCATCAGCAGATAGCCGCTGACATAGCGCGCCGGATAGCCGAGCATCCGGGCGAGCGTGATGAACAGATGCGCATGGTCCTGGCACACGCCATGGCCGGCGTTCAGCGCCTCTTCCGCCGTGGTGGTGACACCGGTCTGCCCGACCTGATAGGCCACCGCGCCGCGCACCAGCGCCGACAGCGCATGGAGCCGGGGCGCATCGCCGCTGCTGGTACCCGGGTCCTCGAACTGGCGCAGCAGCTTGCGGATGGCAGGGCCAGGCCGAGTGAACGGCGTCTCGCGCTTGAAATACCACAAGGGCGCCGAGCCGATATGCTGGCCGACCATCCCGGCATGATCGCTGGTCTCGACCTCGCCCTCGCACTGGATGACGATCTCGTGCTGGTCGGGGTCGAAGCTGAAAAGTTCGACATGGTTGTTGTGGTGATCGTAGAACTCGACCTGCTTGGTGCCGCCATCGACATTGGTCGTCCAGCGGATCACCTTCTGCCCGTGCGAATCCTTGGGGATCATGCGCAGCCGCTGCAGCGCATAGGGCATGGGCGTGTCGTAATGATAGCTTGTCCGATGGACGATGTGCAGCCGCATGAGTGACCCGTAACCCCTGTAAAATTCCGCCCCGCCTCAATGATAGAAGCGGAATTCCTGCTCGATCTGCGCCGAGATGCCGTTGTTGCGCTTGATGAAATCCTGGATGAACTGGTGCAGCCCATTATCGACGATCATGTCGATATTGGTGTTCGCAAGTTCCTGGCTCAGCCCGGCCGCCTGGTGGAGGCTGTCGCCTGCCCCACCATATTCGCGCGCGATCGCTTCGAGCGCGCTCGCCATCCGGCTGGCACAGAAGGACAGCGAGCGCGGCATCACCTGGTCGAGGATCATGAACTGCGCGATGTTGCGCGGGTTGGTCTCACCGGGGTTGAGCCAGCGGAACGCGCGATAGGCGGAGACCGAGCGCAGGATCGTCTCCCATTGCACATTGTCGAGGCTCGACCCGACATAGGACAGCGAGGGCAGCAGCACGTAATATTTGACATCGAGAATACGCGCGGTGCTGTCCGCCCGCTCGACGAACGTGCCCAATTGCGCGAAGAAATAGATGTCGTTGCGCATCATTGTGCCGCTCTGCGCGCCGCGCACCTGCGCACTCTGCTGGCGGATGAGGCTCAGAACATCGGGAAGCTCGTTATCCGAAATCTGCGTGCGCAATGCTTCCTTCAGCGTCATCCAGCATTCGTTGGTCGCCTCCCACACCTCGCGGGTCAGCGCAGTGCGCACCAGCCGCGCGTTGTTGCGCGCCGCCTCGATCACCGACAGCACGCTCGAGGGGTTGGTCTTGTCGCGCAGCAGGAAGTTGATGACGCTCGAGCCATCGACCTTGTCATAGCGCTGCGCATAGGCCTGGCGCACGCCGGCCGTCGTCAGCACCGAGGCCCATTCGTCCTCGGCGGCTTCCGATCGCGTCAATGCGATGCGGAAGCCGGCGTCGACCAGCCGCGCGATATTCTCGCTGCGCTCCAGATAGCGCTGCATCCAGAACAGGCCGCCTGCGGTCTTGCCGAGCATCAGCGCGTCCCCCCGATCGTCATTCCCGCGCTCATTCGTCGAGCACCCAGCTGTCCTTGGTGCCGCCGCCCTGGCTCGAATTGACCACGAGCGAACCTTTCTTGAGCGCGACGCGGGTGAGCCCGCCCGGCGTGATGTCGATGCCATTGGGCGAAACGAGCACGAAGGGCCTCAGGTCGACATGGCGCGGGGCGAGGCCCTGGCGCGTCATGATCGGCACGGTGGAGAGCGAGAGCGTGGGCTGCGCGATATAATTGCCGGGCCGAGCCTTCAGCTTCTGACGGAACGCGGCAATCTCCTTGCGGCTCGCCGCCGGTCCGACCAGCATGCCATAGCCGCCCGATCCGTGGACTTCCTTCACCACCAGTTCGTGCAGATGCTCCATCACATAGGCGAGCGAATCCGCTTCCGAGCAGCGCCAGGTCGGCACGTTTTCCAGGATCGCCTTCTCGCCGGTATAGAATTCGACGATCTCGGGCATGTAGCTGTAGATCGCCTTGTCGTCCGAGATGCCGGTGCCCGGCGCGTTGGCGATGGTGATGCCACCCGCGCGGTACACGTCCATGATGCCCGGAACGCCGAGCGCGGAATCGGGGCGGAAAGTGAGCGGATCGAGAAAATCGTCATCGACCCGGCGATAGAGCACGTCGATCGCGCGATAGCCCTGGGTGGTGCGCATCGCGACGCGGCCATCGACCACGCGCAGGTCGTGTCCCTCGACCAGTTCCGCCCCCATCTGGTCGGCAAGGAAGCTGTGCTCGAAATAGGCGCTGTTGTGGATGCCGGGGGTCAGCACCGCGATCTCGGGCGGGCCGTTGCAGGCGCGCGGCGCGCTGGCGGCGAGCGAACGGCGCAGCTTGCGCGGATAGTCCGACACCTCGCGCACCCGCACCTTGCGGAACAGCTCGGGGAACATGTGCAGCATCGTCTCGCGATTCTCGAGCATGTACGATACGCCCGAGGGGGTGCGCGCATTGTCCTCGAGCACATAGAACTGGTCGGGCCCGGTGCGCACGATGTCGACGCCGATGATGTGCGTGTAGATGCCGCCCGGCGGGTCCATGCCGATCATCTGCGGCAGGAACGCCTCGTTCCTCGCGATCAGCTCGACCGGGATGCGGCCCGCGCGCAGGATCTCCTGGCGGTGATAGATATCGTGCAGGAACGCGTTGATCGCGCGCACGCGCTGCTCGATGCCGCGGCTGAGGCGCGCCCATTCGCGGCCCGAGATGATGCGCGGGACGATATCGAACGGGATCAGCCGCTCGCTCGCCTCTTCCTCGCCATAGACCGCGAAGGTGATGCCGGTGCGGCGGAAGAAATTCTCCGCATCGCGCGCCTTGGTGCGCAACCGGGATGCGTCCTGCGCGCCATACCATTCGCAAAATTCGCTATAGGGTGCGCGCACCGAACCATCGGGCAGCAGCATCTCGTCAAAGTGCGGTTTATCCCCTGTCATTGACATAAGATGTGACAGCTATTGTGCACTGCCGCAAGACTGGAAATGCGCACCATAATCCGCCCCCTTCCGTACCGATTTGCGACGCGCACCGCTTGTCACGCCCCGGCTTCTGGTGTGTATTCGCCCTCGGACGCTGGAAGGGGACACGGCATTGAAAAACTGGACGGGGCTGGCGCTGGCCGGCGTTTTGCTGATCACAGGCTGCGGATCGCCCGGAACCAAGAGCGAGGAGGACGCCATCGCGATCCCCGAGGCGCGGCCCGATGCGGTGAACGATCGCTTCGCCCGGCTGGCGCTCACCTGCGTGCACAAGGAATATCCCAACAAGATCTCGCATGTGCTCAACGACGATAGCGACGCGAAGCCGCCACGCGAACTGACGCCCGCCTTTTACGGCTGTTTCGACTGGCATTCGTCGGTGCACGGCCACTGGCTGCTGGTGCGCATCCTGAAGACCGATTCCGCATCGCCGATGAAACCCGCGATCCTTGCGGCGCTGGGTCGCAGCTTCACTACCGAGAATATCGCGGCCGAGCTGAACTATATCGAGGGTGCAGGCCGCAAGGGCTTCGAGCGGCCCTATGGCACCGCCTGGTTCCTGCAACTGGTCGCCGAGCTCGACGAAAGCGAGGACCCGAAGCTCAAGGCCTGGCGCGAGACGCTGCGTCCACTCGAGCAGAAGATCGTCGGCGAGACCGAGGCCTGGCTGCCCAAGCTCGCCTATCCGATCCGGCTGGGCACGCACAACCAGAGCGCCTTCGCCTTCGGCCTGATGCTCGATTATGCGCGGCGGGTGAATAACGACGCGTTCGAAAAGCAGCTGGTGGCGAAATCGCTCGAGTTCCACCGCGCGGACGTGAACTGCCCGCTCGCCTATGAGCCGTCGGGCGAGGATTTCCTCTCCCCCTGTCTGATGGAGGCCGACCTGATGCGCCGGGTGATGCCGCAGGCGGAATATGCCGCCTGGCTGGGCCGGTTCCTGCCGCAGATTCCGGCGGACGGCTCGACCGGATGGCTCACCCCCGGCGAGGTGCGCGATCCCACCGACGGCAAGCTTGTGCATCTCGACGGCGTGAACCTGTCGCGCGCCTGGGCGATGGAAGGCATTGCAAGCGCGCTGCCCAAGGACGACCCGCGCGTGCCAGCGCTGCTCGCCACCGCGAAGCTGCACGCCGATAGCGGGCTCAAGGCGGTGAGCGACAAGAATTACGAAGGCAGCCACTGGCTGGGCAGCTTCGCGACGTACCTCACGACGAAGCGGGGAATTGCAGGTAGCGGAAACGCGGACGGTTAGCGCCGTCACGCTCCCCTCCCTGCAAGGGAGGGGCTGGGGGTGGGTAAGCGAAATTGTACCAACGCCGGCGCAGACGACCCACCCCTAACCCCTCCCTGGCCAGGGAGGGGAACGCAAATCCATCAACCGTGGCGGACCATCACTCCACCGTCAGCACCAGCTGCCCGTCACCGTCCGTCACATGCACGGTCGAGCCATCGGGCACCTCGCCGCGCAGCAGCTTGTCGGCGAGCGCATCCTGCAGATATTTCTGGATCGCTCGCTTCAGCGGCCGTGCGCCATAGACCGGATCGTAACCCACCCGGCCCAGCCATTTGCGCGCGCTGTCGGTCAGGTCGATCGTGATCTTGCGATCCTTGAGCAGCTTCGCCACCCGCGCGACCTGGATGTCGACGATCGGCGCCATATGCTCCTCGCCGAGGCGATGGAACAGGATGATCTCGTCGAGCCGGTTGAGGAATTCGGGGCGGAAATGCCCGCGCACCACTTCCATCACCTGCGGCTCGACATCCCTGACCTTCTGGTCCTCGGTCATGCCCGCGAGATACTGGCTGCCCAGGTTCGAGGTGAGGATGATCAGCGTGTTCGAGAAATCGACCGTGCGGCCCTGGCCGTCGGTCAGGCGGCCATCGTCGAGCACCTGCAACAGCACGTTGAACACGTCGGGATGCGCCTTCTCGACCTCGTCGAACAGCACGACCTGATAGGGCCTGCGCCTTACTGCCTCGGTCAGCACGCCACCTTCCTCATAGCCGACATAGCCCGGGGGCGCGCCGATCAGCCGCGCGACCGCGTGCTTCTCCATGAACTCGCTCATGTCGATGCGCACCATCGCGTTGTCGTCGTCGAACAGGAAGCCTGCCAGCGCGCGCGTCAGCTCGGTCTTGCCGACGCCCGTGGGGCCGAGGAACAGGAAGCTGCCGAGCGGCCGGTTGGGGTCTTGCAAGCCCGCGCGCGAACGCCGGACCGCCTTGGACACCGCCTCGACCGCCGCCTGCTGGCCGATCACGCGCTTGCCGATATGCTCTTCCATCGCGAGCAGCTTCTCGCGCTCGCCCGCGAGCATCCGGTCGACCGGAATGCCGGTCCACTTGCTCACCACCGCGGCAATATCGTCCTCGGTGACTTCCTCGCGCAGCATTGCGCTCGCGGTCTGGCTCTGCGCCTCGGCCAGCTTGCGCTCCAGCTCGGGAATCCGGCCATAGGACAGCTCGCCCGCGCGGGCGAGATCGCCGTTGCGCTGCGCCTGTTCGAGCTCGATGCGCAGGCCGTCGAGCTCTTCCTTGAGCTTCGCCTCGGCGTGGATCTTGTCCTTCTCGCCCTGCCAGCGCGTGGTCAGCTCGGCCGATTGCTGCTCGAGCTCGGCCAGGTCCTTCTGCAGCGTCGCCAGCCGGTCCTTCGACGCGGCATCGCTTTCCTTGCCCAGCGCCGAAGCCTCGATCTTGAGCTGGATGATCCGCCGATCGAGCGCCTCGATCTCTTCGGGCTTGCTCTCCACCTCCATGCGGATGCGGCTCGCCGCCTCGTCCATCAGGTCGATCGCCTTGTCTGGCAGGAAGCGGTCCGAGATATAGCGGTTGGAGAGCGTCGCGGCGGCCACCAGTGCATTGTCGGTGATCCGCACGCCATGATGCAGCTCGTATTTCTCCTTGAGGCCGCGCAGGATCGAGATCGTGTCCTCGACATTGGGCTCGCCGACGAACACCGGCTGGAACCGCCGCTGCAGCGCGGGGTCCTTCTCGACATGCTTCTGATATTCGTCGAGCGTGGTCGCGCCGATGCAGTGCAGCTCGCCGCGTGCGAGCGCGGGCTTGAGCAGGTTGGAGGCGTCCATCGCGCCCTCGCCCTTGCCGGCCCCCACCAGCGTGTGCATCTCGTCGATGAACAGGATGATCTCGCCCTCGGCGCCCTTGACCTCGTCGAGCACCGCCTTGAGCCGCTCCTCGAACTCGCCGCGATACTTTGCACCCGCGATCAGCGCACCCATGTCGAGCGCCATCAGGCGGCGGTCCTTCAAGCTATCGGGCACGTCGCCATTGGCGATGCGCAGCGCGAGACCTTCGGCGATCGCGGTTTTGCCGACGCCGGGTTCGCCGATCAGCACAGGGTTGTTCTTGGTGCGCCGCGCGAGAATCTGCACCGTGCGGCGGATTTCCTCGTCACGGCCGATCACCGGGTCGAGCTTGCCCTCACGCGCCACCGCGGTCAGGTCGCGGGCGTATTTCTTCATCGCCTCATAGCTTTCCTCGGCGCTGGCCGAGGTGGCGCTGCGGCCCCCGCGCAGTTCGTTGATCGCGGTGTTGAGCGCTTCGGGCGTGACACCGGCCTTGGCGAGCGCATCGCCCGCCTTGGTGCCCTTGGCGAGCGCGATGGCGAGCAGCAGCCGTTCTACCGTGACGAAGCTGTCGCCCGCCTTGCTGGCAACCTGTTCGGCGCTGTCGAGCAGGCGCACGGCGTCATTGTCCAACCCAGGCGTCTGCTGTGCGCCGCCGCCCGAGACGGCGGGCACCTTGGCGAGCAGGGCATCGACCTCCTGCGCGGCGACCGGGGCCTGCCCCCCTGCGCGCGCGATCAGCCCGGCAGCCATGCCTTCGCTGTCTTCGAGCAGCGCCTTCAGGATATGTTCGGGGCTGATCCGCTGATGGCTCATGCGGATGGCAACGGTCTGCGCCGATTGCAGGAAGCCCTTGGCGCGGTCGGTAAATTTCTCGAGGTTCATGGGAGTTTCTCCACCCTATCTAGCCCTTGCCACAGACACATAGTGTTGCATCTTTGCAACGCAAGAGGAGGCGGTCGCAGAATTTGAGTGTGACGCCGCTCAGCCCCGGCCGGCGCGCGCCAGCAGCTGCATCGCACGCGACAGATGCGGCCGGTCGAGCATGCCGCCCTTGTAGCCGATCGTCCCTGCCCCCGGGTTCGCCGCGAACAGATCGATAATCATCTGGGCCTCGGTCAGCTCCTCCTCGCTGGGGGTGAAGGCGGTGTTGATGACATCGACTTGCGCCGGATGGATCGCGAGCATGCCCGAAAAGCCATCGCGCCGCACCTTTTCCGCACGCGCCTTCAGCCCGTCGAGATCGCGGAAATCGCCCTGGATCGTCTCGATCGCGGCGACCCCTGCAGCGGCTGCGCCGAGCAGGCACAGGCTGCGCGCGAGCTCATAGGTGAAGCCATAGCTGCCGTCCGCGTTGCGATTGCTGGCAGCGCCGATCGAATCGGCGAGATCTTCCGCGCCCCAACTCATCGCCATGAGCCTGGGTGCACCCCGGTAGTCACCGGTCGTGAACATCGCCTCGGCGGTTTCGGTGACCAGCGCGATCACCGGGGTCGATCCCTGTTCGATCCCGTTCGCCACCTCGAGCGCAGAGAGATAATGGTCGAGAAGCTCGACATCGCGCCGACCGCGCGCCTTGGGCAGCATGATTCCGCCCGGTCGCGCGGGCATGATCGCGGCAAGATCCTGCAGCGCCCAGGGTCCGTCGAGAGGGTTGACCCGCACCCATAGCCGCTCGATCCCATCGCTGCGGCTGGCCAGCTGGTCACGCACCAGGCTGCGCGCCATGGGCTTGTTCTCGGCCGCGACGGCATCTTCCAGATCGAACAGCGCGATATCGGCGGAACTCTCTGCCGCCTTGGCCATCTTCTTCTCGCTGTCGCCAGGGGCAAACAGCCACGACCGCATCGGAAGGTGGAGCATTTCGGTCATCGCCTCGGGTCCGTTGTAATTTGCGCTTTTTGACACCTTTACCGCTGCACCGATCAAGCGCAATCGCACAGCGTGCTTGGCGATGGTCTGCGAGGCGGCCGAAAAGGTTAAAGACCCGATTTCACGCGATATTTGTGCGCTTTGCCTTGAATGCTTCGCTGATCGCTCGGCAGGTTTCGTAGCCGGACGCGCAATATTCGATCCGAAATGGAAGCAAAAAATACCCCTGTTACGGGGTCACCCCCTAAAAACCGGGGTGGTAAGCGATTGAAGATGCTGCAAGAACTCTCGTCACAGAGCCAACGCCGCCCATCGGTCAGAAGGATCGATCGGATGAGGCGATAACAAGGCCAACGGGCGCGCGCGCAACAACAGGGATATGCACGTGAAATCGTTAGCGAGAGAGACCAGCCCCCGCCCCGCCACCACCTGGCACCGTCCCATCCGCCCGGAAGGCGTGCAGAACGACGCTCCTCGCACGGCGCAGAACGATGGTGATCGGCGCGCCCGGCTGGTGATGCGCGAACAGCAATCGGCACGCCTGCGGAGCAGCTGCTTCCCCGAGCTCAAGCTGCGCAACCCGCTCTGGGACATGCTGGTCGCGCTGCTGGCCGCCAAGCGCAACGGCAACCAGCTCTCGATGAGCGACCTGTGCCTGATGAGCGATGCTCCGGAAAGCACCGCGTTGCGGCTGATTCACCAGCTGCGCGAAAAGGGCTATGCGGACATGGTGCCCGACCGTTCGGATCGTCGGCGGACCCGCGTGACACTGACCAGCCTGGGCGAAGCTCAATTCGATCAATATCTTGATCGGTTCGAGCTGGCCTGATCGGTCCTTCGAGCGTTTTACCTCGATTTAAGGGTTTCTGTTTAGGGCTGAGGTGCAAAGGACGCACCCACCATGTCATTCGGCAAAAAAGGACTGACAGGACCTACCTTCGATGCGGCGCCGCAGGGTGATGCGAGCCTGCCGCAGCGCGAGCCGCGTGTGCATCGGTTGATGAAGGTCACGCTGTTCCACGAACGGTTCGGCAGCGCCGACGGGGTGATCCGCGACATTTCGAGCGGCGGGCTGGGCGGCCGGTGCGCCGCGCCTCTGGAGCCCGGCGATGTGGTCGAGATCGATCGACCGGGCCTGGGCCGGTTCGAGGCGGAGGTGCGCTGGGTACGCAACGGCCAGTTCGGCGCGCAGCTGACATCCGACCTCAGGATCGACACCAAGGAGGTGCAGAACCTGTCCTTCAACAACTCCAATTGGGACACGAAGGTCAACAAGCCGCTCGAGAACCACGTGTTCACGCGGTTCAAGCCGATGCAGAACACCTATCGCCCCACCATCTCGCTGGCGCGCCGCGACAAATAGGCGCCACGGCCCGAGCGGCGGCTGCCCTGCCCCGGCCTTTCGGCCAGCAGGCAGGGCAACGCGAGGTCAGTCAAACTTCAGGCTCTTGACGGTCTTCACCCCGGCAAGCTGGCACAGCTTCCACAGCACCGGCTCCTCGACCGCGCCGTCGAGCGACAGCAGCAGCACCGCCTCGCCTCCCGCGCGCGCTTCGCGGCGACCGAGGTGGAAGGTCGCGATGTTGACATTGGCCTCGCCAAGCGTCGATCCCAGACGACCGATGAAACCCGGCTCGTCGCGGTTGACGATATAGAGCATGTGCCCGGCGAGATCGGCCTCGATCTTGATGCCGTAGATCTCGACCAGACGCGGCGTCGCGTTTCCGAACAGCGTACCGGCGACCGAGCGCTCGCCATCGGCAGTGGCGACCGAAACGCGCACCAGCGTGTGATAGTCGCCCTCGCGGTCATGCCGCACTTCGCGCACGTCGAGCCCGCGATCCTTGGCGAGGAACGGCGCGTTGACCATGTTCACCGCATCGCTGAACGCACTCATGAAGCCCGCCAGCACCGCAGCGGTGATCGGCTTCATGTCGAGTTCGGCAGCGGCACCCTCGACTTCGATCGCGATGCTCTTGACGCGGTCGCTCTCGAGCTGGCCGACCAGACGGCCCAGATTGGTCGCCAGCGCCATATAGGGGCGCAGCTTCGGCGCCTGCTCGGCCGAGAGGCTGGGCATGTTGAGCGCATTGGTCACGCCGCCCTTGACCAGATAGTCGGCCATCTGCTCGGCAACCTGGATCGCGACATTGACCTGTGCTTCGCTGGTCGATGCACCCAGATGCGGGGTCGCGACGAAGTTCGGCGTGTTGAACAGCGGATGCTCGTGCGCCGGTTCGGTGGCGAACACGTCGAGCGCCGCGCCCGCGACATGGCCCGAATCGAGCGCGTCCTTGAGCGCCGCCTCGTCGATCAGCCCGCCACGCGCGCAGTTGATGATGCGCACGCCCTTCTTCGTCTTGGCGAGCGCTTCCTTGCTCAGGATGTTGCGCGTCTGGTCGGTCAGCGGGGTATGCAGCGTGATGAAATCGGCGCGCGCGAGCAGGTCGTCGAGCGTCACCTTCTCGATGCCCAGTTCCACCGCGCGCTCGGGCGTCAGGAAGGGATCGAACGCGATGACCTTCATCTTCAGGCCCAGCGCACGATCGGCAACGATCGAGCCGATATTGCCCGCGCCGATCAGGCCCAGCGTCTTCGCGGTCAGTTCGACACCCATGAAGCGGTTCTTTTCCCACTTGCCGGCCTGAGTCGAGGCATCGGCCTCGGGCAGCTGCCGGGCGAGCGCGAACATCAGCGCGATCGCGTGCTCGGCCGTGGTGATCGAGTTTCCGAACGGCGTGTTCATCACGACCACACCCTTGGCGGAAGCTGCGGGAATATCGACATTGTCAACGCCGATGCCAGCGCGGCCGACGACCTTGAGATTGGTCGCGGCATCGAGGATCGCCTTGGTCACCTTGGTCGAAGAGCGGATGGCGAGGCCGTCATACTGGCCGATGATCGCGGCCAGCTCGTCCGGCGTCTGGCCGGTAATCACATCGACCTCGCAACCGCGTTCGCGGAAGATCTGCGCGGCCTTGGGGTCCATCTTGTCGGAAATAAGCACTTTGGGCATTTTATGTCTCCCTCTCCCCTTCAGGGGAGAGGGCCGGGAAGAGGGGAAAGGCCTCTGGTCCCGGCCCTATTGTTGAGTGAAATGAAGCGGGTAAGCCCCGCTCCCTTCGCCACTGCGCGGCTCTTCCCTCTCCCCTAAAGGAGAGAGGGCGGGCGGGTGTTACCTGGAAGTGAGCTCGGAATAGGCCCAGTCGAGCCAGGGGCCGAGCGCCTCGATATCGGCGGTCTCGACGGTCGCGCCGCACCAGATGCGCAGCCCCGGAGGGGCATCGCGATAGCCCGCGATGTCGAAGGCCGCGCCTTCTTTCTCGAGCAGCCCGGCAAAGGCCTTGATGAATGCCTCGTCCGCGCCCTCGACCGTCAGGCAGACGCTGGTGGTCGAACGCGTCGCGGGATCGGGCGCGAGATGGCCGAGCCACGGACGCGCCTGGACGATGGCGTCGAGCGCCGCCGCATTGGCATTGGAGCGCGCGATCATCGCATCCGCGCCGCCCAGCGACTTGCCCCATTCGAGCGCGAAGATCGCATCTTCCACCGCCAGCATCGACGGGGTGTTGATCGTCTCGCCCTTGAACACGCCCTCGGCGAGCTTGCCCTTGCTGACCAGGCGGAACACCTTGGGCAGCGGCCAGGCGGGGGTATAGGTCGCGAGCCGCTCGACCGCACGCGGGCCGAGGATCAGCACGCCATGCGCACCTTCGCCGCCCAGCACCTTCTGCCAGGAGAAGGTGGCGACATCGATCTTGTCCCAGGGCAGGTCATAGGCGAACACCGCGCTGGTCGCGTCGGCAAAGCTCAGGCCCTCGCGGTCGGCGGCGATCCAGTCGCCATTGGGGACGCGCGCACCCGAGGTGGTGCCGTTCCAGGTGAACAGCACGTCGTGCGACCAGTCGACCGCGTTCAGATCGGGGATCTGGCCGTAATCGGCGCGCAGGATCACGGGATCGAGCTTGAGCTGCTTGGCGGCATCGGTCACCCAGCCTTCGCCGAAGCTTTCCCAGGCGAGCGCGGTGACCGGACGGGCGCCCAGCATCGTCCACATCGCCATTTCAAAGGCGCCGGTGTCCGATCCGGGCACGATACCGATCCGGTGGGTGTCGGGGAGCTTGAGCAGCTCGCGCATCAGATCGATGCAATATTGCAGCCGCGCCTTGCCGATCTTCGACCGGTGCGAACGACCCAGCGATTCGGTGGAAAGCTGTGCTGCCGACCAGCCCGGGGGCTTTGCGCAGGGACCCGAGGAAAAATACGGGCGAGCAGGCAGGGTGGCAGGTTTCTTGGCGAGCACAGCGCCCGCACCAACGGTATCAGTCATGTCAGTCTCTCCTTGCAGAGAGCACGCGCGGCGTTGGGACCGCGTGGCCCGTCGACGGCCCTAGGGGCGAATTGCACATAAAGCAATCACCAAATGCCGAACGGGTCCAGATTTACGCCGCCCTGCGCAACAAATGCACAGGGCGGCGGCGAATCACTTCTTGAAAATGACCTTGCCACGCTGCGAGACGAGCAGCTTTTCCATGGTTACCGGGTGGAAATAGGCCTCGACATTCTGGCCCTCGGGGGTCACGCCATAGACCTCGTAGCAGCCGCCATCGACCTTCGACTTCTTGACCGTCCAGCCGTCCTTCTTGAGCTTGGCTTCCAAATCGGCGCGGCTCTTCCAGCCCGTCTGCGGACCGGCGTCGCACTTCATCTTGCCGGTAGCAAAGGCATCCGGAGCGGCGGAAAACTGCATCGCGGTGGCGGCGGCGACGGCCAGCATGGCCTGTGCGAATTTCATGGATTGTCCCTCTTCTCTACAACGGTCAGCCCGTTGCTGCCTGTGTGCCACGGCGCGCTGAACGCCGCTTGAACATAAGCATGACCCGTGCGGTTTCCAGAATCAGCAGCGGAACAAAATGCACGACCATCCCCATATATTCGCCGTCAACGTACACCCAGTGCAGCGCGATCAGCAAGGCGGCAGGATAGACGAGCCGCTGCAGCCGTTTCCAGTTCGCGCGCATCGCCCGCTGCGAGGCGTTATTGCTGGTCACCCCCATGGCGATGAAGATGATGAGCGCGGCATAGCCCGTCCAGATCGAGAAGATCAGCGCCTCTTCCGCGATCATGCCCCAGTCGCCCATGTCGTACAGGTAGAAGGCGAGATGCAACAGGCCATAGCCGCACGCCGCCACCCCCAGTGCCCGGCGGCGCGCGAGCAGCCAGTCGAGCCAGCGCCTGCGCCCGAAGATCGCACGCAGCGGCGAAATCATCATCGCGATGATCATGAAGCGGACGGAGAACTCGCCGCTCGGGTGGATCAGATCGAATGCGGTCACCGGATCGCGCAAAAAGCCTATGGTCATCCCGATCGCGGGAATCGCCAGCAGCAGCCAGAAAAACCCATGCACGTTGATCAATCGCAACATCGTGTCCGCACCCACCCTCAAAGCGCACCGCTTCGTCCCGGCCAGCGCTAGCCCTGCCGCAAGGTCCGCGCAATGCCGCGCTTTCGTTCCCTATCGCAGCGTTAACCATTTTCGGAACAACAGGGTTAAATTTCATTGAGTAGGATCAACGCCATGGAACGAGGCGTTCATCAAGGTCCCTCCCTGGCCGCTGGTGGCCCGCTGCCCCTGGGTGGCGGCGACAGTGCGCAGATGAACGCTGGCGAAGGCGCGGGCCTGCACCGTAGTGCACGGTCCGCGCCGCGTCGCATCGACCCCCGTTTCACCGCCATGATCGAATCGCCCGAACTGCAGCGCATGGCGCTGGTCGCGGCGCTTTCGGTCCTGATCGCGGGCTGCTCGATGCTGCCCGAAGGCCGCGGCCTGTCGCGGGCGCCCGTCTCCGCTCCCGCACGAAGCCAGCAGGCGGTGCGC
>NZ_LSIS01000441.1:0-3681 GCF_001556365.1 Blastomonas sp. CCH1-A6
CACGATATACAGCGCCCCATCCCCGCCATGCCGGGGATGCGCGTTGCGCACCGCCGCGATATCGCCCGCATGGCGCGACGAGGCGAGCCAGTCCGACACCGCTGCGCGGATCGCGCCGCGCCCACTTTCGGGCGCCCTAGCCTTGCCGGTAATCAGCAGCATCAGCCGCATATCCGCCGCAATGGCCTGGCCCAGCGCCAGGTCGAGCCGCGCATAGGCGCTCGCCAGCGTGTGGCCGTGGAGGTCGATCGTCACATCGGGCTGCACCCCGCCCTTGGCCATGCGCCGGTCCCAATGGCCGTCGAGATTGCCCTTGACCGTGGGGACGGGTGCAGGAGTGAAAGTCCAGCCGGGGGTGGGTTTGGTTGTGCTTCCGCTCAGCCAGTCCTCCCCCTTGATGGGGGAGGCGCGAGACTTGGCCGCGTGCGGCCTAGTCGCAGCGTTGGGGGTGATGGTGCCGCTAGCATCCGAGCTGGAGGCACCATCACCCCCACGCGATTCCTGGTTGGGGATTTGGCCTCCCCCATCAAGAAGGAGGGCTTTACGCGGGAGGGGAGAGGATTTCCTGTCCTTGAACGGCTCGACGGTCGCGATCACCCGCTTCCACAGGGCCGCTTCCGCATCGGTCAGCGGCCTGCGGCTCATCGTCAGCGTGCCTGGGCAGCGAGTCGGTCGTATGTCCCGCGCGGCAGCAGGATCAGCGCCAGCCCCCGCGCGGACATGCCACCCGCAATCGTCCGCGCCTGGTCGCCGGCACCCCAGAAGGTATCGAACCGGTTCGCGCCCTTGATTGCGCCGCCGGTATCCTGCGCCACCCACAGCCCGTTGGGCTCGGCGCGGTCCATCGACAGGAAGACCGGCGCACCGAGCGGAATGAACTTGGGGTCGGCAGCGACGGTGCTGCCCGCCTCGACCTGATAGCCGAGCGCGCCCAGCGGCCCCGGCCCGGTCAGCTCGCGGAAGAAGACGAAGCTCTTGTTCTCGCGCATGATCGCGCGGCCCTCTTCAGGGTTCGCGCGCAGCCAGGCGACGATGCCCTGCATGCTCGCCTGGCCCGGCGCGAGCAGACCGCGTGTCCGCATCAATGCGCCGATGCCGGTATAGTCGCGCCCGTTCTGCGACGCATAGCCGATCCGCACCACCGATCCGTCGGGCGCGCGCAGCCGTCCCGAACCCTGGACCTGAAGGAAAAAGAACTCGATCTCGTCCGCCGCCCAGGCGATCACCGGCGCGCGGCCGTTCAGCGATCCCTGCTCGATTTGCGTCCGGTCATCATAGGGCACGAAATCGCTGCCCTTGACCTTGCCGCGGATCTTCTTGCCCGCCCATTCGGGGGAGAATTGCGACAGGTCGACATCGACCAGATCGGACGGGCGGCCATAGACCGGCACCTCGAACCCCGGCTGGCGGGTGCGGGTGCCCGCGATCTCGGGTTCGAAATAGCCGGTGGCAAAGGCCGCGCCCTCGCCGACCTGGACCGCCTCGAACGCCTCGGCAAAGAAGCGTGCGGGGTCTTTGTCGCCCCAGGAAGCGGCGGCATCGCAGGGCGCGCGCCAGTCCTCGGGCCGGGTCAGGCCACTCGCATCCTGGCGCTTGGTGACCGAGGGGCAGGTCAGGCGAAATGCGGCGAGCGCCGCGCGCGCATCGTCGGCGGCGATCGGCAGGCTGGCGATTTCGGGACCGCGCCGCAGCGTCTGGCCTGCAGCTTGCGCAACATCGGCGCTGGCGATCACCCCTGCCCCGGTCATCGCGGGCAGCGGCGTCGCGCGCGGGATCACATAGTTGGTCGAAGCCGTCGGCGCGGGCGCAGGGCCGGGCGCGCGGCCCGGCGCGGGGGTCACCGTCTCATAAGGCAGGCGCGAAGGCGGCGGCGTCGATGCGGTCTCTGCCGAGGGAATAGCCCCCGCGCATCCGGCAAGCGCCAGCGGCAACAGGGCAAGCGCCAGCCTGTGCATCGCAGCCCCCTGCCCCGACACGATCAGGCCTGATCGGTTTCGACCAGAATCCAGTTGGGATCGTTGCTGCGCAGGTCGCGCTGGAAGGTCCACACGTCGTGCGTCTCGACCGCATCGGTCAACGAACCGGCGACCAGCTCGCCATCAGGGCCGCGCACGACCGCGGCGATGTCCGAATCGAAGCGCACGGTAATGCGTGCCAGCGGCGCGTCATATTCGGCATCGACGATACGGGTCTCGTCGATCCGCACCAGCCGGTTTTCCAGCGTCTCGCCGCGCTGGTCACGCTGCTCGATCGATTCGGCGAAGCTTTCGTACACCTCGTCATCGCACAGGCTGCGCAGCTGCTCGCGATCGCCCAACCAGAAAGCCTCGAGGATCATCGCATAGGCAGCCTTGGCGCCTTCACGGAAGCGGCCGACATCGAAGCTGCGATCGGCAGCAAGCATCTGGCGGATGCCGGGCTCGGCAGTGATATCGAACACCGTCGAGGTGCCCGGCGTCAGCCCGGCGGGCTTGTCGTCAAGCTGTGGCCGCTCGATCGCGGCGGGGCGTTTGGTGACAGGCGTGTCCATCCCGCGGGTCAGCGGTTCCTGCTCGTGCCCGGTGCGTTTGCCCAGCACCGAATAGAGCCGGAGCCCCAGAAATGCTGCAACCATGGCCAGGATGATGATTTCTACCGTCACAAGACTTCCCGTTTGCCCACCCGTGTGGAACGTGATGCTGCCAGCGCAGCAGGTTGAAAGCACAACATAGGACATGTCGGCCAATATGCAAATCGCTTTGGCCCGATATCCGTTGCGCCGGACCTGCACTTTCGCGACGCTTGCGCATGCACCGCAGCCCGATTAGAGCGCCGATCAGGACGCGCGGGGCGCGCACGAGCATCGAAAGGGAATATCCATGGCCGAAGACGGCACCGACAACTCGCAAAATCCGGCGCTGAACGGCGCAGCGGGACCGCAGGCGGGCCTGATCTCGCAATATGTGAAGGACCTTTCGGTCGAGAACCCGAATGCGCCCGACAGCTATCAGTGGCCCGGCCAGCTGAGCTTCGACGTGCAGTTCCGCGCCGAATCGCGCCAGCTCAACGAAGAAGTGCATGAAATGCTGTGCACCTACACGATCGCGGCCAAGGCCGAGCAGGGCACCGCCTATCTCGTCGAGCTCGCCTATGGCGCGCTGGTCGGCCTGCGCGGGATGGACGAGGAGCAGACCCGCCGCTTCCTGTTCGCCGATACGCCGCGCATGGTCTTCCCGAACATCCGTCTGATCCTGGGCAATGTCATCCGCGATGCGGGCTATCCGCCGCTGGTGCTCGAACCGATCGATTTCGTCGGCCTGTACGAACAGCAGAGCCAGGATCCGAATTTCGGTGCGGCGATGCCGCCTGCAGAAGGCAACGCCTGATCCTCGCATCCCGGGTCATCATCCGATGAACCTCCTGCGCGCCGTCTCCACCATCGGCGGTCTGACCCTGGTCAGCCGCGTGCTGGGGATGGTGCGCGACATATTGATGGCGCGCTATGTCGGCGCAGGCATGGCATCGGACGCGTTCCTGATCGCCTGGCGGCTGCCCAACCTGTTTCGCGCGCTGTTTGCCGAGGGCGCGTTCGCCGCGGTCTTCGTGCCGATGTTCAACCGCAAGCTGGCCGAAGCCGACAAGGACGCGCCCGGTACCGGGCTGGACGTCGCCAAGGCCTTTGCCGGCCAGGTGCTGTCGGTG
>NZ_LSIS01000442.1:0-2848 GCF_001556365.1 Blastomonas sp. CCH1-A6
TTCTCGCGGCAATCAGCGCGGCGCTATCGCTGGCAGCGGCCGGCCCCGCCGTGCAGCCCCTGGCGACCGCCACCACGCTCAAGGCAACCACCCCGGACCGCCCGCCCAATTTCGTGGTGCTGCTGGCCGATGATCTAGCGCTGATGGATCTCGGCATCTATGGCGGCGAGGCGCGGACGCCCCATATCGATGCGCTGGCGCGTCGCGGGCGGATGTTCACGCGCTATTATACCTCGCCGCTCTGCTCGCCCTCGCGCGCGATGCTACTGACCGGACTCGACAATCACCGCACTGGCGTCTCGACCATTCCCGAGGTCATCCCGAACGAGCATATCGGCAAGAAGGGCTATTCGCTGCGCTTCGAACCGGGCGTGACGACGATCGCCAGCAGGCTCAGGCAGCGCGGCTATCGCACTTACATGACCGGCAAATGGCATCTCGGCCATGAGCACGGCGATCTGCCCAACTCCCACGGTTTCGACCGATCGTTCGTGCTCGATGCGTCGGGCGCGGACAATTGGGAGCAGAAATCGTACATGCCCTATTATGCCGATGCCCCCTGGTTCGAGGACGGCAAACCGGCACGCCTGCCCAAGGAGTTCTATTCCTCGCGCTTCCTGATCGATCGGATGGTCGACTATCTGGGTGAGGGCGACCAGAAGAAGCCGTTCCTTGCCTATATCGGCTTCCAGGCGATCCATATTCCGGTCCAGGCGCCGCCCGAATTCACCCGCAAGTACAGGGACACCTATCGCGAGGGATGGGCGGCGATGCGCAAGGCGCGTTGGGAACGGGCGCAGGCCAACGGGCTCATCCCCAGGGGAGCGCCGCTCGCCGATCCGCCCAAGGGCTTGCGCCAATGGGAAAGCCTGACGCGCGAGGAACAGGCACTGTTCGCGCGCAACATGGCGATCAATGCCGGCATGATCGAGGCGATGGATCACCACATCGGAAGGCTGGTCGAGCATCTGAAGCGCACCGGCCAGTATGACAACACGGTGTTCGTGTTCACGTCGGACAACGGCCCGGAGCCGAGCAACCCGCTCGCCACGTCGCGCACCATGCAATGGTGGCTCGACAATAACGGCTACAGCGTCTCGGCCGATAATTGGGGCGGCAAGGGCACCTATGCCTTTATCGGCCCGGAATTCGCCAATGCCGCTGCCTCGCCGGGGGCGATGTTCAAGTTCTACAGCGCCGAGGGCGGGCTGCACGTGCCGATGATCATGGCCGGGCCGGGGGTCGCGCCTGCCGCCCCGAGCGCTGCGATGACCACGGTTAGCGACATCGCGCCGACGCTGCTCGCAATGGCGGGCGGCGCGGCTGATGCCAGCGCCTTTGACGGCCGCTCGCTGGTGCCGCTGCTCGCAGGGCAGGCCGATGCGGTGCGCACACCGGAGACCGCGACGGGCTTCGAGGTCTCGGGCAACGCCGCGTTGTTCAAGGGCAGCTACAAGCTTGTGCGTAACTTGAAGCCCTATGGCGACGGCGTTTGGCGGTTGTACGATATCGCCACCGATCCCGGCGAAACCCGCGACCTGAGCCGTAGCGATCCGGCGAAGTTCAAGGAGATGATGGCCGAGTATCGCGCCTATGCGAAGCGCAACGGCGTTCTGGAGATGCCCGAGGGATATGACTCCACGGTGCAGATCGGCAAGAACACGGTGCGCAAGATGGCCGCACGTTACTGGCACGTTCTGCTGGGGGCAGGCGTGATTGTGATCGCAATGCTCTATGGTGCCTATCGTCTGCTGCGACGGAAAGGACGTGCGCGGCCCGCTTGACCCGTTCACATTATTGACATAGCCTGTGACAATAAAAGCGGAGGAGAGAATGGCTGTCGAACTGCTGGGGGCGCCGGGATCGCCCTATACGCGCAAGATGCTGGCGCTGCTGCGCTATCGCGGGATCGGCCATAAGATGATCTGGGGCAGCCACATGCAGCCACCCGCCGGCTATCCGGTGCCCAAGGTCAAGCTGCTGCCCACCTTCTATTTCGGCGAGGGCGATGCGCGCGAGGCCGTGGTCGATTCCACGCCAATCATCCGCAGGCTCGAGGCGGAACATCCGGGCCGCTCGGTGCTTCCGGAGGACGAGCTGCTCGGCTTTCTCGACCTGCTGATCGAGGATTTTGCCGACGAGTGGATGACCAAGATGATGTTCCACTATCGCTGGCATTTTGCGACCGACGCGGCCAATGCCGGGCCGCTGCTGATCTTCTGGCAGAGCCCGACCTATCCGGACGAGCAGGCGAAGCAGATGGCGGACGGCTTTGCGAAGCGGCAGATCGACCGGCTGTATGTCGTCGGCTCGAACGACATTACCGCGCCGATCATCGAGGCGAGCTATGCGCGGCTGATCGGCATTCTCGATCGGGCGATCGCGCGCACCGGCTTTGTCCTCGGCACGCGGCCTTCGGCGGCCGATTTCGCGATCTATGGTCAGCTCACCCAGCTCGGCATCGTCGATCCGACGCCTGCCGCGATCATGGCGGGCTCGACGCCTCGGCTGCGCGCCTGGCTCGACCGGGTGGAGGATCTCTCCGGCCTGCCCGACGGGGCTTGGCTCGATCATGATGCGCTGAGCGAGCAGTTGGGTGAGTTGCTGACCGAGATAGGGCGCGTCTATGCGCCATTCCTGATCGCCAACGCCCGAGCCGCCGCTGCCGAACAGAGCGATTTCGAGACCGAGATAGACGGCAAGCGCTGGACTCAGCCCGTCTTTCCCTATCAGGCCAAGTGCCTCGTGACCCTGCGGTCTGCACGCGCGGCGCTATCCGCCGAGGCGCGAGATCGGCTTGATGCGCTGCTTTCTGGCACCGGCTGCGAAGCGATGTTCGCCGAGGAAG
>NZ_LSIS01000443.1:0-865 GCF_001556365.1 Blastomonas sp. CCH1-A6
TCAATTGGACCCAGGAGATGCTTGCCGACGAGGCCCTTGTTGCGTTGACTGCGCTCAAACGTCTCGAATCCGAGAATAACCTGCCCGTGCGCGAAGATACCCGCCATCAGGTGGTCAAGGCGCTGGAGGACGCAGGCATCGTCTTCCTTGATTCGGAACGCGGCGAAGGCGTCATGCTGGTGCGCGGCGCGGCAGAGAAATCGAGGAAGTAATGGGCGTCGATGTTCGCTTTATTATGCTCTCAGCATCGTGCCGCCATAGCGAAGATAGTGTAATTGCTTCGGTCCATTATGGTGTATAGCCTGCCAATCTGCGGGCGCAGGGAGCAATTGCTGAAAGCGAAGCGAGGCAATGGCCATAACTGCTTTCGAGGACAGCGCGCCTGATGCGCCGCACGTCACCGAGTATGACGAACGCCATCACCGCACCTACTGGCGACTGTTAGACGCGGCAGCGGAAAAAGCCGATTGGCGCGAGGCCGTGCGGATCATTTTCGGGATTGACCCGGAGAGGGAACCCGAACGCGCCCAGTTGGTCTACGACTCCCATCTTGCGCGCGCGAGATGGATGTCTGAGACCGGATATCGCCATTATCTACGTCCATCTGGCTCATAACGACCATTCTGTCAGCATCGCAAAAGCGCAGAAATCAGGCCAAATCGCTGACTTGAATCGGCTATGCGCCCACCCATTCGGCAGGGCTTCTCCATGCCCCCGCGACTGAGAAAATCTTCCAACGCGCTCCGCAGAGGGCCATGCTTGGGAGGGTCTCGATGCCGCCTGAGAAGGACTGGCGCGCGCCCCCGGACGAGGCCGGGGACGACGCGCTGCAATATTCGGATATCGCCATCGGCTATCTCAGCCG
>NZ_LSIS01000444.1:0-2432 GCF_001556365.1 Blastomonas sp. CCH1-A6
TGGCTAGCCACGCTGCCGCCACTCGGCTAAGCCGCAGCCCATGACCAACGCCCTCAGCTTTCTCGACCGCGCCGATCGGCCGCGCCTTGTCTATTCGTATCGCCGGGCCGCGCCCGAGCGCGCCGGGGTGCCGACGCTTGTCTTCCTGCCCGGCTATGCCAGCGACATGACCGGCACCAAGGCGCTCGCGCTCGACGCCTGGGCGGGGGAGACCGGCCATGCGATGCTGCGCTTCGACTATGCCGGGTGCGGGGCGAGCAGCGGCAAGTTCGAGGATCAGGCGCTGGCCGACTGGCGCGATGACGTGCTCGCGCTGATCGATACGGTGGTGAGCGGCCCTGTACTGCTCATAGGATCGTCGATGGGCGGCTGGCTGGCGCTGCTGGTCGCGCTCGCGCGGCCGCAGCGCGTGGCAGGCATTATCGGCATCGCCGCCGCGCCCGATTTCACCATGTGGGGCTTTTCCCAAGAGGAAAAGATGACGATCCTCACCGAAGGGCGGCTCGAGCGCGCGAGTGAATATGGCCCAGAGCCGATGGTGACCACGCGCCGCTTCTGGCAGTCGGGCGAGGGCAACCGCGTGCTGATCGGCGAGATCGCCTATGACGGCCCGGTGCGGCTGATCCAGGGGCAGAACGACCCCGACGTGCCGTGGCAATATGCGCTGGAGACTACGAAGCAGCTGCGATCGGCCGACGTGCAGCTTCTGCTGATCAAGGACGGCGACCACCGCCTCTCGCGTGATGGCGACATCGCGCTGCTGGTGCAGACGGTGGGGAATCTGCTGATACAGCTTTCATCCACCTGACCCGTCACCCCCGCGAAAGCGGGGTCCCGCTTTTGCGCGCCCGTTGCTGAAGAAGAGGGATTCCCGCGTTCGCGGGAATGACGATTATGCGAGCGGCGCTTCCCTGACGATCGGCCTCGGGCGGTGGTTCTCGTCCAGCGCGACGAAGGTGAAGAGCCCGCTGGTCACGCGCACTTCCTCCGCGCCGCGCCCGCGCGTGGCGATCACGTCGAGCCGGATCGCGATCGAGGTGCGGCCCACCCGCTCGACCTCGCCATAGATCGAGATGATGTCGCGCAGCAGGATTGGCGCGAGGAACTGCATCGTCTCGATCGCGACGGTGGCGCAGGGCCCCTGCACTTCGCGGCCCGCGACGATGCCGCCTGCGATATCCATCTGCGCCAGCACCCAGCCGCCGAAGATATGGCCGTTCGAGTTGATGTCGGCAGGCGCGGGCACCACGCGCAGCACGGGTTCTCGTCCCGCGGTCAGCGATCCGGTCGGTTCGGACATGAAAAAGACCCCCTCAAGGCGCGTCGGGATCGAGCGCGTCGTCTATCGATTCGTCATGGCCGGTGCCGCTGGACAGGAAGACCAGCCCCATCAGCGCCGCCGTGAGCAGCATGGTAAAGCCGATGCCGAGCGCGGCGGCAATATAGAGATGGATCGAGACCAGCCCGTGCAGCAGGAACAGCGTGCCCAGGATGAGCCCGATCGCCAGTGTGGTCACTGCCGCCATCCAACCCATGACGCGCCAATAGCGGCCCCAGGCGAAACGGGCATAAGCGGGATCGTCCAGATTCGAATAGCGCGGCATGGGCAGGGATATAGGTGCTCGCGGCTTTTCTTTCCAAGCATTTCGTGGGACGATGCTTCTGCCTTGAGTCGCTCTGGCGGCGCTCATGTTTCGGCGCTGCCTCCCTAGAAGGCGACCGGGCTGTGCCCAAGGAGAGCGCCTGCCATGACCATTGCCCATATCCTTTCCGGCCGCGACGGAACCGTCCACCAGTGCGCGTGCAGTGCCACGGTGCGCGATGCCGCCAATCTGCTCGCGGAGAAACGCATCGGCGCGCTGCCCATCGTGCGCGACGGCGAGGTGGTGGGCATCTTTTCCGAGCGCGACCTGGTCTACAAGCTGCACGCCCAAGGGCCAGAGGTGCTCGATCAGCCGGTCGAGGCGGCGATGACCGCGCCGGCGATCACGGTCACGCCCGATACCCAGGTCATGTCCGCGCTGTCGCTGATGACCCGGCGGCGCATCCGCCACCTGCCGGTGGTGGAGGGGACGACGCTGATCGGCTTCGTGTCGATCGGCGATCTGGTCAAGTATCGCATCGACAAGATCGAAAGCGAGGCGGCGGCGCTCAGGGATTATATCCAGAGCGTTTGAACCGGGGGATTGGGTGCCGACGTCCCTCGACTTCGCTCGGGAACTCGGAAAAGGTCGTTCAAAGGCGAGACGCACCCCCTCCGTTTGTCCCGAGCCCTTCGACTGGCTGGCCAGCCAGCCGCTCAGGATGAACTAAAGTCGAGGGACGTGTGCGCAACCCTCGCTGCGTAAGCCTATCGCATCAGTCCGCCGAGCAGGTTGCGCGCGAAGCGGCCCAGGCCCGGAAAGCCGAACGCCTTGCCGATTTCGGTCGCG
>NZ_LSIS01000445.1:0-634 GCF_001556365.1 Blastomonas sp. CCH1-A6
GGCGGAGGCCCGCCGAACCGCTGCCCGGCTCGCCCTCGATCCGCGCGAGCACGATGATCGTTTCGGCCGCCGCCGCACCATGGGCGAGCGACTTGTGGCCGGTGAGCGTCCAGCCGTCGCCGCTCTTGCTGGCGGTGGCTTCGCAATACCAGATGTCGTGCCGCGCGCGGGGCTCGTGCAGCGCCACGCCGACCGGCGCGCCGCCCGAGACGATGCCCTCGATCAGGTCGCTGCGGCTCTGCGATTCCGGGCTGGCGGCGATCAGGCCCCCGGCGAGGATGGTGCTCGCGAGTACGGGTTCGACCACCAGGCCTTCGCCCAGCACCTCGAACAGGCTGACGCAATCGCCCAGGCCCGACTGGCCCTCGGCCTGCAGACCGCCATCGGCTTCGGAAAAGGGCAGCATCAGCCAGCCGGCCTCGGCCATCTCGGACCAGAGCGCGGCGTTGAGCGGGCTCTCGCCCATCTGGCCGAGCTTGTCGTCGGCATAATGTTTCTGGGTGAAGCGGCGGGCGCTGTCGATCAGCAGCTGCTGGTCATCATTGGGTGCGAACATGGAGAATGCGTCCTTGCACTATGTCCGTTTGTCCCGAGCCCTTCGACTGGCTGGCAAGCCAGCCGCTCAGGGTAAACT
>NZ_LSIS01000446.1:0-24683 GCF_001556365.1 Blastomonas sp. CCH1-A6
GAAAGAGCGCGCGGTCGAGCTCGAACCGGCGGAGTAACCCTCTCTCGGAACCTGGCGGCCCGTGCTCCCCCCATTCGCACGGGCCGCCTTTTTTGTTTCATGCCTACCAAGAGATCCGTGATGACCATCAAGCGCGCCCTGTTCAGCCTGCTCGCCGCGATCGGGCTTTCCGCCCCTGCCGCTGCGCAAGAGGCGCGGCGGCCCAATTTCCTGATCATCATCGCCGACGATCTGGGGTTCTCGGACATCGGCGCGTTTGGCGGCGAGATTGCGACACCCAATCTCGATGCGCTCGCCTATCGCGGCCTCAGGCTCACTGGCTTCCACGTCGCGCCGACCTGTTCGCCGACCCGGTCGATGCTGCTGTCGGGCACCGACAATCACCTCGCAGGGCTCGGCACGATGGCCGAGCTGGTCGCGCCGAACCAGAAAGGGAAGCCGGGGCATGAGGGCTATCTGCGCCGCGATGTCGCCACCTTGGCCGAGATCCTCGCGAGCGGAGGTTATCGCACGCTGTTTTCGGGCAAATGGCATCTGGGCCTCACCGCCGAGCAGGACCCGCATGCGCGCGGCTTCCAGTCGAGCTTCGCGCTGCTCCAGGGCGGGCATAACCATTTCGGCCTCGGCGCATCGGACCGCAACGGCCCCACCACCTATACGCGCAACGGCGAGGTGGTGACTGCGCTGCCCAGGGACTTCTATTCCTCCGACTATTTCGCCGCGCAGATCATCGACGAGATCGGCCCGCAAAGGACCGGCCAGCCCTTCTTCGCCTATCTCGCCTTCACAGCGCCCCACTGGCCGCTCCAGGCCCCGCCCGAGGACATCGCGCGCTATCGCGGGCGCTATGATGCCGGCTACGAGGCGCTGCGCAAGCAGCGGCTGAAGCGCCAGATCGCGCTCGGTCTGCTCGATCCCAAGACGCCGGTGCACACGCTCGACAAGCGCACCCCGCGGTGGTCGTCGCTGAGCAAGGCGGAAAGGGCAGCGGCCGCGCGCGACATGGAAATCTATGCGGCAATGGTCGATCGCATGGACCGCAATATCGGGCTGGTGATCGAGCATCTGCGCCGCATCGGAGAGCTCGAAAATACCGTCATCCTGTTCATGGCCGACAATGGCGCGGAAGGCATCGACTTCGCCCGCAGCGAACTGCCCTCGGTCAAGCAGCGGCTGGCCAGTGCCGACAACAGCTTCGCGAGCCGAGGCACGGCGGCGTCTTATATCGCTTACGGCCCCGGCTGGGCACAGGCCGCAACCGCACCGTCCTGGCTCTACAAGGCATACACTACCGAGGGCGGAACCCGCGCGACGGCGGTGCTGCATTATCCCGGCATCGCGCGCCAGGGATCGGTCGCGAGCGCCTATCTCAACGTGATGGACGTGGTGCCGACCTTTCTCGATCTGGCCGGCGTGCAGCACCCATCGTCCGCCGGCGCGAAGCCGAACCTCCAGCCAGTGCGCGGACGAAGCTGGAGCCAGTGGCTGCGCAGCAGGTCGGAGCGCGTCTGGCCCGCCGAAAAGGCGATCGGCACCGAACTGTTCGGATCGCGCGCGGTGCGGCGTGGCGACTGGAAGCTGGTCGATACCGGCGACGGCAAATGGCGGCTGTTCAACATCGCGGCAGATCCCGGCGAGACGCGCGACCTTGCCGGGCGGCAGCCGGACGTCCGTGAAGCGCTGGTCGCGGAATGGGATGTCTATGCCCGCGATGTCGGCGTCGTGCTCCCCGACCAGGCAACCTACCGCCCCTGACCAGCCTCATCCGACGAAATAAGGACCCGCAATGCCAGACGAGACCAAGCTATCGCAGGAGGCGAGAGCTGAAAGACAGGCTCGCTTCGACCAAACTATTCCTGCGATTGCCGAAGCGGTGCTGGGCGTCGAATATGGCACCGTGACGCTGAGCGTGCGCGGCGGCCAGATCTTCATGCTGGAGGTCACGCGCCGCCAGCGGTTCGACCACGAGGACCGGGACGATAGCTCCCGTCAGGACTGACCCATGACCAAGACCGCGCTTCTCGTCCGCCATGTGCCTTATGAAGGCATAGCCGGATTCCGCCAGCCTATCGAGGACATGGGTTATGTGATCGACCGCGTGGACGTGACCGATCCCGGCTTTGCCGATCTCGACTTTCTCTCACCCGATCTCGTCGTGCTGATGGGCGGCCCGATGGGGGTTTATGACCGCGAGGAGCATCCCTGGATAGAGCACGAGCTTGAGCGTCTGTCGGCGCGGCTGGCCAGGGATCGCCCCACGCTCGGCATCTGCCTGGGTGCGCAGATGATGGCAGCAGCGATGGGATCGGACGTCTATCCCGGAGGCACCAAGGAGATCGGCTTCACGCGGATCGATCTCACCCCGCCGGGCGCCGACAGTCCACTGGTCCATCTTGGCGACACGCCGGTCCTGCAATGGCATGGCGACACGTTCGACCTGCCGCCGGGCACCGAATGGCTGGCCAGCACCGACCTCTATCCGCACCAGGCGTTCCGGCGCGGTCCCGGCCTGCTGGCGCTCCAGTTCCATGCAGAGATGGGCATAGACTCGCGCGTGCACCACTGGATCGACGAAGCCGGCGACAGTCTCGCCGCACAGAATATCTGCGCGCGCAAGCTTGCGAGCGATTACGCAGCTTTGGGGCCGTCTGCGGTGGCTGCGGGACAGGCCATGGTATCCGACTGGCTGCAAGCGTTCCACTGAGCGCAGGACGCGCTCACATCGCCGTTCAGGAGAACCGGTGCTTTTCGGTAACGTCCATCTGCACCAGCCGCCCCTCATGGACGGTGAGCACCACGGTGCCATAACGCAGTTTCGCGATGGCCTGCTCGATCGCCGACAAGGGGATCGGCGGCTGCGCCTTGTCGTCTGCATCAGGGGGATTTGAGGCAGACATTACACACTCCACGGGAGGATAGTGTGGACGCCTTGCATGCAACTGCGCCCACACCTTGGATATATTGTCTACCAAACTGATTGGCAAGAGGCGGTTTCGGTTTTTGATGCTCCACGCTTCAGCGACGTTGCATCACAAGTTGTAGCTTTTGAGACCCCTTCGATAACGCCGAGACTGCGGCTTTAAAGATACCCAATAGCTCTTTGAACCTGTCGCGGTTGCATCGGGTATCTTTTGAGGCGCAGACAAGGGCCATCATGCCCCGCATCCCACATTAACGAGCCATCTCAGGCGGTCAGGGCGTTGAGGCACAGCGGCCGGCGCATGGCGGCCAGCTCGACGAAGAATTAGTGGATGCGGACCTTGGAAGTGCCGCGCCTTCTGCGAGCCATCCACCAGGCCGCGCCACGCCCTGTCAGCCTGGCCCTGCGACACGGCGATAGCGGCGGTCTATCTCCTGCCAGTCCAGATTGGCCATGAAGGCATCAATGTATTTCGCCGCCGCCGCGCCGTAATCCATGTGATAGGCATGTTCATACATGTCGAGCGCGATCAGCGGCACGCTGGCGACCGGCTGGTGCATATGGTCCCAAGCCCAGTAATTGTGCAGGCTGGCCGAGTGGGTGTTCCAGGCCAGCACGCACCAGCCCGATCCGCCGGCCAGCGACAAAGCCGTGCGCCGGAACTCTGCGTCCCACGCGGCGAACGAGCCGAATGCGGCTGCGATCGCCTTCTGCATGTCGCCCGCAGCCGCACCATCACCGCCGAGCGCACCGAAATACAGCTCGTGCAGGATGACCGACCCGGTGCGATGCAGTTCCTCGCGCTTGAGGCCGCCATAGACGATCGGGGGCAGGTCCTTGTCCGCCATGGCCGCGGACAGCCGCTGCTCGATCATGTTCAGCGTCCGCACCGAACCGATATAGTTGTTCTCGTAATGCGATCGGATGAGCTTTTCCGACAAGCCGGGCAGTTTGGCGGGATCAAACCCCAGAGGCACCGGCTTGTGCTGGCCGGCAAAGGCCGGGGCGATGCCCGCGGTCTGGGCCGATGCGGGTGTCGCAATCGCCGCAGCGGCGAGGCCAAGTCCCATCATGCCGATGGCGTCGCGTCGATCGATTTCGGTCATGGCTTATGCGTCCTTGTCAGAGACTGCCGAGAGCCAGGCCGGCCACGGCAAGAATGGCGAGCATGCGGAAGATGCTCCACTTGAGCGCGAACAGGATGATCGCGGCCATCACGGCGAGCAAGCCTGCCCGCCAGTCGAAGCTGGCCCAGTTGGGCAGGTTCAGTTGCATCAGGCCGATCTGCGCCATTGTCACGCGCGCGAACAGCACATGCAGCGCGAACCAGACCGACAGGTTGGCGATGACACCGACAACGGCAGCGGTCAGCGCGGCCAGGCCCCCCTTCAGCCGTGTCGCATGCTGCAAGCGTTCGATCCACGGTGCGAAGGTGAAAATCCACAGGAAGCAGGGGGCGAACGTCACCCAGGTGGTCAATGCCGCTCCCACCATGCCTGCGACCAGCGGCGAAAAGGGTTCGGGCGACCGGAAGGCTGCGAGGAACCCGACATGCTGCGTCACCAGGATCAGCGGTCCAGGTGTCGTCTCGGCCAGGCCCAGGCCATCGGCCATCTCGCCGGCCTGCAACCAGCCATAGGTCTGGACCGCCTCCTGTGCCATATAGGCCAGCACCGCATAGGCACCGCCAAAGGTGACGATCGCCAGTTGCGAGAAGAACAGGCCGACATCCCAGAGCACATGGTCCTGACCGAGCGCGACCAGCACGAGCGCCATCGGCGCTGCCCAGATGGCGAGCCATAGCAGCATCGTGCGCCCCATCGCCGCCAGCGAAGGACGCGGCGCGCTGTCGTGGCCGGATGCAGGCTTCAGCGCCAGCAGGTCGGGCCGGTAGTTGGCCACAACCATGCCGATCAGGCCAGCGCCCAGCACCACCAGCGGGAAGGGCAGGTTGAACAGGAACAGCGCCAGAAAGGCGGCAATCGCGAGACCCTGCTTGAACCGGGTGTTGAGTGCCCGGCTGCCGATGCGGATCAGCGCCTGCACCACAATTGCCAGCACGGCTGCCTTGATGCCGAGGAACAGCGCGGCAAACCAGTCGAGATCAGCGGCCAGAGCATAGAGCGAGGACAGCGCCAGCATGACCAGCGCGCCGGGAATGATGAAAAGCAGGCCCGCGGCTAGGCCGCCCTTGAGCCCATGCAGCCGCCAGCCGATCCATGTCGCCAGCTGCTGCGCCTCCGGGCCGGGCAGCAGGTGGCAGAAATTCAGGGCGTGAAGATACTGCTCTTCATCCACCCACTGGTGCTTCTCGACGATTTCGCCGTGCATAAGAGCGATCTGCCCGGCAGGGCCGCCGAAGCTCAGGCAGCCGATGCGCGCGAAGACGCGGACAAGTTCGCGAAAATCCGGGGTGTTCATTCTATCGTTCACTGCCAATAACGCCCTCTCGTTGCTGCCCCGCATCGCCGGGCAGGCCAGAGGCAACGCTTGGGCCGGAACGGCCTGATCGGGAGGTTGCTTTGACCCCGATACGTTTCTGCTCCCACAATCGCATGGCGACGTCAAGCCGCATGGACCCCGATGGCACGCTTGCGGCCATCCCCTTTTTACGCGCTTTTCACGAATCCAGGCGGGAAATGCCATCGAGGCTTCACGCCGATCGGCCCATTATTCCTCTGCCGTCGATCGCCGCCCGACATAGCCGAGCCAGGCGATGGCGATGGCCTGCATGAGGAATATTGGAATGTTTGCCGCTTGCGAAGCTCATATCGAAACCGAGCCCGAGACGATCTTTGTCGGGCAGGACAGGGCTGGCCACTGGCTGGTCCAGGCGAGTGGGGGGTGGATGGAAGGCAGGTTCATCTCGCTGGCTGCCGCGATGCGCTTCGCGCGCAGCGAACGGGGCACGCTGCCCGCTTCCTGCATCAGGCTGAAGGATACGCCGATGGAGGCATCGGTGTCTTTTGCCCCGGTCCAGCCTTGGGAGAGAGCTGTCCCCAAGGCGGCAAAGCCGGACGCCCCGCGCGTCGGGAGTCCGGCATGACCAACCTTGCGGAGCACATGGTGCAGCCGGTGCGCAGGTCACGCGGCATCAGGACGAAACGGACACCAGGACCACGACCCGAGCATTGCAGCGATCGGCGCTGGCCCGCAGTCGTCGCGGCGCTCAACGTCCTGCGTGCCGAAAACCGCCGCTCCGTGCGCATCGTCGATACCGACTGCGCGAATGGCACGTTGCTTCTCTGTGCCGTTCGCCAGGCCAGTGCGCTGGGGTTCACGGCGATCGAAGCACGCGGAGTCGATGCGGCTTCCGCGCTGGTTGCCGATGCCCAGGCCATGGCGGCGCAGATCTGCGATCCCGCCATCGGCATCTGCTTCCAGGCGACCGATCTTGCCGACGCGCTGGAGGAAGAAGCGGCCTTCCCAGCCGACATCCTGCTCGCGCGTTCGTGTGCCCGGTCCGACCCAAGGGTCGCTGACCTGATCGGTGCCGCTGCACGCTTGGTGATCGAGGATGCCGATGCGCCGATTGAGATTGCCGCATGACCCGCCGCGACAGACTATGGCGGGGTATCGGCGCGGCGTTCTTCGGGCTTGCCTGTGCAATCAGGATCGTGCCCGGCTTGAGCGACCCAGACCCTCTCGGGTTGTTCGGCTTTGCACTCGCGATGACCGGCCTCGTGCTGATGGTCCAGGGAAGACGTGTTCCGGCGACCTGGAAGATTCTGCGCAGCAGGCATCATGCCCTGCCCGAAGCGATCGTCGCGCGGCGGCGGGGGATTCGAGCATCGCGATTGCGAAGCCGAAGTCCATGTGCAACTCATCGCGGCGCATGACCTATCCGATCTATATCGCGGCCGCACTCGCCGAAATTGCGGGCTGCTACGCCTTTTGGGCATGGCATCGCCTCGATCGATCGGTGCTCTGGCTCTTGCCCGGTCTCCTTGCTCTGTGCCTGTTCGCATCGCTGCTGGCCCAAGTGGAGGTCGAGCATGCCGGACGGGCGTATGCGGCCTATGGCGGTATCTACATCGGCTCCGCCATGGCGTGGATATGGCTCGTCGAAGGTTCGGCTCCAGACCGTTGGGATGTGTCCGGCGTGGCGATATGCATGCTGGGTGCCGCCATCATCCTGTGGGCGCCGAGAGCGCTCTGACTTGGCCTATCGTCGGCCGCCGAGGCTCTCCACCACGCGGCATTCCGCGATGCTCTCGCCCTCGCATTGACGCAGCATGGCGGCCAGCTCCTCGCGCAGGCGACTGAGGTCGGCAATCTTGCGCTCCACTTCGACAAGCTGCGCCTGAACGATCAGATCGACATCCCCACAAGGCTTGTCGGCGTGATCGGACAGAGCCAGCAGCTGGCGCACCTGCGTCATGCCGAACCCGAGCTCGCGGGCGCGGCGGACAAATGTGAGCGTGGCCAGGTGCGAAGGCGAATAGTCGCGATAATTGCCATCGGTGCGGTCCGCTTGGGGCAATATGCCCTCCCGCTCGTAATAGCGGATCGTTTCCGCCGTAGTCCCGGTGGCTCGCGCCAGTTCGCCGATACGCATTGCTTGACCCTGTAGTGGCTACAGGGTGCATATGCCTCTGCGACTCGGGCATGACAAGGAAAGTCGCATGAGCAAATCCTGCTGCGAACCACATTCGCATGATCCCACTTTCGCCGACGATCCGCGCTGGCGCCGCGTGCTGTGGCTGGCACTGGCAGCCAATGGCGCGATGTTCTTCATCGAGATCATCGCGGGGCTAGGCGCGGATTCGCGCGCGCTTCAGGCCGATGCGCTGGATTTTCTGGGGGATGCCGCCAATTACGCCATCAGCCTGGGGGTGGCAGGCATGACATTGGCATGGCGCGCGCGTGCCGCGCTGGCAAAGGCCGCCAGCATGGTCGCCTTCGGCCTGTGGGTCCTCGGCAATGCCATCTATGCCGTGGTCGCAGGAGCGGCTCCTGATCCGCAGACCATGGGGTTGACCGGCGCTCTGGCGCTGGCCGTCAATCTTGCGGTGGCGCTGTTGCTGTATCGGTTCCGCGATGGCGATGCCAACCGGCGCTCGGTCTGGATATGCTCGCGCAACGATGCGATCGGCAATATTGCCGTGCTGGTCGCTGCCATGGGCGTTTTCGGCACCGGCAAAGCCTGGCCCGATCTCGTGGTTGCAGCGCTCATGGCCAGCCTGGCCATATGGGGGAGCATCGAAATCCTGGCGCAGGCGCGCAGCGAGCTGCGTCATGCCTGATCGTGCGAAGCTTGCATGGGCGGATTTTCTGGCGGCTGAGCATGATGCGGCAAGACAGGCGTTTCTGGCGGACGACATCGCCATGGCGTGGCATCATCTGGAGCGTGCCCATATCATCGCGCAGATGAGGCTCGTCCCCCATCTCGTTTCGCACTGGGCGATGCTCAGGCTCGCCCTGCATCAGCGCGACGCTCGTGAGGTAATGGGGCAGTTGCTCAGGCTTTTCCTCGCGCCGATCGGCAATCTCACGGGCCATCTGCCCCTCGGGAATACGGGGCGCAGCACCGTCAGCGCCTTTGCACCGATGGACATTCCGCGCGATCTGCAACAGGCGATGAATGAATGAGGTCGATGGTCCTCACACCATGGCGCAGCAGGAAAGTCAGCGCTGCAATGCATCCCGGCTTGTCCGCGACAGGTTTCATCCTGCTGGCCTGTGCGCAGGCGTTCGGCTCGTCCGTGCAGGCGCAACCAGCACCCGTTGAGGCCAAGACCGCTGAGGCAGAGGCGGAAGAGGAGAGCATCATTGTGCAGGGCACCCGCCTCGGTCGCCGCTTGCAGGACGAACCGCTGCGGGTCGAGGTGATTGCCGGGGAAGAGATCGAGGAAAAGGCACTGATGCGGCCCGGCAGTATCGCAATGCTGGTCAACGAAATCAGCGGTGTGAGAGCGCAGGTGACGTCCCCGGCGCTTGGCGGCGCGAATGTGCGCATGGAGGGACTGGAAGGACGCTATACCCAGATACTGGCCGACAATCTGCCGCTTTATGGCGGGCAGGCCGCCTCGCTTGGCTTGTTGCAGGTGCCACCGACCGACCTGGCGCAGGTCGAAGTCATCAAGGGCTCGGTGTCGGCGCTCTACGGTGCATCAGCGCTGGGCGGGGTCATCAACCTCATTTCCAGACGCCCTGGCGATGCGCCGGAGGCAAACATACTGGCCAACGCAACTACGCGCGGCGGCCAGGACCTTACCGCCTATCTGGCCGGACCGGCAAGCGGCCAGATCGGCGTTTCATTGACCGCTGGCGCGCACCGCCAGACCGGGCAGGATCTCGACGATGACGGCTGGCGCGACATCGCAGGCTTTGATCGGCTGACTTTGCGGCCGCGTCTCCAGTGGACCGGGGATGACGGGGCATCGCTGTATCTCACTCTCGGCGCGATAACGGAGCAGCGCACCGGCGGAACCGCGCCCGGCCGCACGGCACCAGACGGTCTTGGGTTCGTGCAGGCTCAGGATACCGATCGGCGGGATGCGGGTCTGGTGTTTGCAATGCCTCTTGCAGGCGTGGGCACATTCGGTTTGCGCGCCTCGGCGGTGCGCCAGAACCATCGCCACCAGTTTGGCGCAGTGCGGGAAGATGACAAGCACACCAGCCTTTTTGCGGAAGCGTCCATCGCGGGCGAAAACGGATCGACCGGATGGGTCATGGGCGCCGCCTTCCAGTCGGATCGCTTCGTATCGCAGACCTTCGGCGCGCTCGATTATGCTTATGATGCGCCGGGCCTCTTCGTGCAGGTCGAGCAGCGAGCCAGCGCGGACCTGACCCTTGCAGCCAGCGGCCGTGTGGATTTCCACAACCGCTTCGGCACCCGGTTCAGTCCGCGTGTGTCGGCTCTCTACCGGCCGGGCGGCTGGACCGTGCGCGCCTCTCTCGGTCATGGGTATTTCGCGCCAACCCCGTTCGTTGACGAGATTGATGCCGCGGGGCTTTCGCGTCTGGAACCGTTGCGCAGCCTCAAGGCCGAAACAGCTATCACCGGCTCGCTCGACATCGGTTATGCCACCGGCCCGTGGGAAGCCAATCTCACGCTTTTCGGATCGGACATTGACGATGCCACCCGGATCGAGGCCATTGCGGCAGACCGGGTGCGGCTCGTCAATGTCGATGGCGCTACGCGGCTGCGTGGAACCGAGGCGCTGGTGAGATTCCGTCACGGGGGCTTTACGGTTACGGCCAACCATGTGTTCATCGATTCAAGCGAGCCCGATCCTGCGGCGAGGCGTCGCCGGGCCATTCCGCTGACCCCGCGGCATACCGCCGGTCTGGTCGCGATGTGGGAGGAACATGGCAAGGGACGCATTGGCATTGAAGCCTATTATACAGGTCGCCAACTGCTGGACGAGAACCCCTACAGGACGCGCTCACGCCCCTATCTTCACCTGGGGCTTCTTGGCGAGATCGCGCTCGGTCGCATCAGCCTTTTTGCAAATGCGGAGAATCTGCTGAACGTGCGTCAGACCCGTTATGATCCATTGCTGCTCCCGCGCCGCGCCGCCAGCGGACAATGGACTGTCGATGCCTGGGCCCCGCTCGAAGGTTTCATCCTCAACGCTGGTGTCCGGCTGCGCTTCGGGGCTGAAAAGGAATAGCGCGGGATGCAGCATGGGCCTCATGCACCTCTGTGCCCAATGCAAGGCTGCTGCCTCTCAATGCACCAAAATCATGAAATCGCTTGTTTTTATCTCGGTCGAGAAGCCAGCAGCGATCCGAAAACCGATGCCAGGCTCGTTGATGATCAGCTTGGGGTGTGTCTCACCGTCCAGAGAGCGCGCCGAACCGCACGCTCTTCTCTCGGAACGAGACTGCCATCACCGCACGTGGAACGTCGTAGCTTAGCCGATACAGTGTAGCACCCCGCGTCGTGAGTGCGTCCGCGGAGTGTATATTTTTGTGTATATTCCCCGCCAGCACCTCACAACTAAGGCGTTGAAAAATAAAGATTTCATGAAAATGGTCGGGGAGACAGGATTCGAACCTGCGACCCTCTGCTCCCAAAGCAGATGCGCTACCAGGCTGCGCTACTCCCCGATCCGGCCAGCTCTGGTCGGCTCCTGGCGGTGTCTTTCCGGACGGACTGGTGGGCCCGGAGGGACTCGAACCCCCGACCTAGCCGTTATGAGCGGCCAGCTCTAACCAACTGAGCTACAGGCCCGTCCCGGCTGTGCCAGAGGCGCGGTTAGCCCAGCGCGGGCCTGCATGGCAAGCGCGAAAAGCCTCGGCATGGGTTTTAGCGCACCACGCGCAACGGCATCATCTCAGGATATGGGCGTCGATATCCGCAATGCTGGTCGGCTTCACCCCACGCTGCGCGAGATAGGACAGCACGTGATGCCACCAGTCGTAAAAGGCGGTGACATCCTCGTCCTTGCGGACATAGGGCGTATAGCCCGGCTTGAGCGAAGGCGAGTGGAACGAGAAATTGAGCACCGGCAGCCCATCGTCGAGCGCAATGTCGATGCCGCGGACCACCTCCTCGATCGAGATTCCCTCGGGCGTCAGCGATATCCGCTCGAGCAGCCGCCCGCGCGCCATCAGCGATTTCGTCACGCCTGCCATCTGGGCCAGCGGGAACAGCGTTCCCTGACGGCGCAACAGGCCCCAATAGACCGAGGTTACCGGCAGTTCGACAATGCCCAGCTTCCGGTCAAGCCAATAGGGCTCGAGCGGATATTGCGAGAAATCAGGTCCTTCCGCCTTGCTGTAATCGAAATTGGCGCGCACCGAGGTGTCGTAGAGCACCCCCGCCTCGCGCAGCAGGTTGAGCGTTTCGCCGCCAATGCCATAGCGACCGGCGCGATAGGCGATCGGCTGCCTGCCGGTCACCTCGGCAATCGCATCGCGCAACTTGAAGAACTTGGCGCGCTCGAGCTCCTTGGGCAGGTTGCCGGCATAGGTGTTGCGCTGGTTGACCTCTTCCTCGAACGGCGGATTGACCCAGGGGTGCAGCTGGATGCCGACCTCGGCGCGTCCCTCGCGCACCAGAGCGCCATAGATCTCGCGCCCGCGCGGGTCCGAAATCACCGGCCAATCGACGAGATACAAGGGCGTTACGCCATAATCCTCGCACAGTTTCTGGAAATCGGTGATCGCCTCGACCGCTTCGAGCGAATAGCCCTCGCGCTCGATCGGTCGGGTCCAGTCAAACTCTTCCTCAACATCGACCGTCACCAGATAACGCTGGCCGAATTCGGGCGAAAAGCGAACAAAATCATCCTTGCCCGGCAATCTTGCAAAGGTCATGCGCTCATGTCTCGCAGCGTCGCAAATGATCGGCCTGGCCCCTCCCCGGTCGCCACTCCGTGCGCGTTCCTCCCGCCTAGGATCGCGCGGCTTCTGCGCTAATCCCCGCCTCGGGCAAGGTCAAGCGCAGAGCTTCGTCCTCGATCGCGAGCGCGCCGCCATGGCTGGCGAGCAGGTTGCGCACCAGCCTGAGGCAGAAGCCCAGGCCGAGCAGCGGACCGCCGTCGCGCGGCCCGGCATCGGTGCGGTCGACATCGAACAGCGCCGCTTCATCGAGCCCGGCGAGCGTCTTCGGGCGGCTGAACAGGATGTCGACGGTCGGGCTGTGATCGGCGAACTGCACGTGCAGCGTCTCGCCCGCCTCGCAGCTGCCGATCAGCGCACCGGCTAGGCGCGGAACGATACGGTCGAGCGCCTGGGCCGACATGGCAATCACCGAAGCCTGCGGAACCGGGCCCAGAACCAGCGATGCCCCCGCATAATCGAGCAGCGGCTGTACCCGCGCCGACAGGCGTTCGGCGAGCTCGCTCAGCGCGACATGGCCATCGGGATCGTCGATCGCGTTGCGGTCCAGCCTGAGCGCCGTATCGAGATCGTCAAAGCCGTTCAGCAATTGCCGCGCGTCCTGGCGGATGCGCTGCGCCATCTGGCGATATTCGCTGAGCACGGGACCGAACAGCTGCTGCTCGATAATCTCGGAAAAGCCCATGATCGCATTGAGCGGCGTGCGCAGTTCATGCACGATCTGGCGCAGGCCATCGCGCCCGGTCAGCCCGGCTGCGGCCGCATCGGGGCCCGCACTTTCCCAGGGCATCGGGCGCCGCAGCGTTCCGCTATAGCCGGTGAAGCGGCCGGTGGCGCGGTCGAAGCACGGATCGGCATCGACGCGCCATTCGCCCGCCAGCGACGCGGCACTGCCCAGATCGGCGCGCCCCCCGCGGATCGGCATGCGACGACTGAACGCCGTCGCAACCGAGGCATCGACGCCGCGAAAGCCGCTCAGCGCCGGCTGAGCGAGCGAAAGCCCATGCACCATGCCAAGCAGCATGCCGCGCGTGCTGCTGATGCTGCCGTCGATACCGGTGGCGAACTGGAAATGCTGATGCCCCTCGGGCAGGGCGCTGGCCGTCTCGACCGGTTCGGCGGCAGTGCTCTCGGGCGTGCCGAGCGTCTGTTCGAGCTGCTGCCAGCCATCGCGGCTGGGCGCCTCCTGCTCCATTGCCTGACGGATGCGCACTTCCTGCAGCGCCTCGATCCGCTTGACGATTTCGCCGATGCTCTGCGGACTGGCGGCGACCGGTGCGGGCTCGGGTTCAGGTTCGACCACCGGTTCGGGATCAGCCTCGACCAGCGGCATCGCGGCAGGCTCGGACGCGGCGACCAGCTCGGGCGCGGCCTCGGGTTCGAGGATCGCTTCGGCGTCGACCGGTAGCGGCACGGCAGGTTCGGCTTCGGAGGCCTGGGCCACCGGCTCGTGCTCGGTGGGTGCCGCCGTATCGGCCGGCACCTGAACCTCTGCGGCGGGAAGCGCGGTATCGTAGAGCCCCAGCTGGTCGAGCAGGGCCTGGGTGCGCGGGCCGATATCGCGGCGATGGCGGAGGAAGCCGCGCGCGCGGGTGGGGAGCGCGGGGACGAGCGTCGCCCAGCTTGCGTCGTCCAGCCGTGCGGCGCGGATCGCCGCGCTGGCGATTTCGGGACGCTCCGATGCGAGATACTGAACCAGCACCGGCGACACCAGCCGCCCGGACAGGCACTGCACGGTCAGCAGCCGATCGGCATCGCTCACACTGGTGCGAAGTTCGTGGATCCGGGCCAGCGCAGGCGCATGCCGCGCGTCAAGATCATTGCCGCAGATCTGCCCGAGCAGGTCCACCAGCTGCCGATATTGCGCCACTGCCGCTCCGCCAGTGGGGACGCTACCGGCCAGGACGGTGGAAAGGCGGTCGTCGTAGCGCATCGGCTTGGGGCAAGGTCCTTGGAACAGCACGATTTATTGGATCGGGCGGGCGTGTTCGTTACACGCAGCCGACCGGCCAGGACAAGGGATAGCTCTGTCGGCTCACCTGCGAAAGGGCGCTTTTTATCGCGTCGCAATGTGGGACAATTGCGTTACCGAATAATTATATTATAGGTAGCTGGCGTGATGTTGCGGATTATTTCTGCCGCACGCCGAAATACCGCAGCTTGCACGCGGCCGACGATGGCAACCCACCGTCGGCACCGGCGGTTGCCTAGCAAAGCCAGGGGAAAAATCGTGTCAAGTCTGGACCATATCGACCGGCAGCTGCTGACCCGGCTCCAGGATGAGGGGCGGATTACCAATGTCGAGCTCGCGAGCCGTGTCGGGCTGACCGCGCCACCCTGTCTGCGCCGCGTGCGGGCGCTGGAGGAAGCCGGCATCATTCGCGGCTATCATGCCGATATCGACCCGCAGAAGCTGGGCTTTGCGATCACCGTGTTCGCGATGGTCAGCCTGAAGAGCCAGGCCGAAAGCGATCTCAAGGCGTTCGAGGAGCATGTCAGCACCCTGCCCCAGGTGCGCGAATGCCATATGCTCAACGGCGAGATCGACTTCATCCTGAAGATCGTGGCGCGCGACCTGCAGGAATTCCAGGCGTTCCTGACATCGAAGCTCACACCGGCGGCCAATGTCGCGAGCGTCAAGACATCGCTGACCATCCGCACCAGCAAGCAGCAGCCGGGCGTCCCGCTCGAGGAATGATCGCCTTTGCCGGACGCGAAAAAGGCAGGTCGGGCGGATTGCCTGACCTGCCTTTTTGCTGATCGGCTTGCGCGTGATCAGGCTGCGGGAGCGGTCGCGCCAGCGCCTGCCTTCTGGTCGATGTACAGCGTCCACAGCTTGGCGAGCGGGGCGCGCACGCCCGTAACGCCAGCCAGCGTCTGACGCGCGGGTTCGTACTTGCCCTGTGCCACCTGCGCGATCGCCTGGACCATCAGCGCGCGTTCCTTGTCAGTTGCGCCCTTGGTGACGGCGATGCCCGCCAGCTCTTCGGCCTCGGCATATTGCTTGTTCGCAAGCAGCGCGTCTGCGGTCGCCAGCGTGACGGTGGCGGTCGCCTTGCCACGCGAATCGCGCACGGACTCGGGCAGCGTCGCGACATATTCGCCGCGCGCGCCGCTGGCGGTAGCCAGCGCGTCCTTGAAATAGGCATTGCCGTCGGTGATGATGCCTGCTGCCTTGCCTTCCTCGATCAGCGCGATGACTTCGGTCGGACGACGCGCAGCGCCGGCGGCCTCGATATATTCCTGATAATCGCTGGCGCTGGTCATGCCGCCCGCCATGCGCAGCAGGCGCATCGCGTCGAGATTCTGCTCGCTGGTGAAGTTGCGGTTATCGGCCTGCACGGCCTGCACCACCTCGTGCCACGCACCCTTGCCCGCGTCAGCGCGGAGCAGCAGGTTGGCAAAGACGCTGCTGTCGGTCTTGGTCGCCCGCGCGATCTGGAAGCCGCGCTTGGCCCAGCTTGCCGAATATTGCTTGGTACCGGCAAGGTCCGCTTCCACGGCGCGCTGCAGATACGGCAGGCCTGCGGCAGCGATCGGCGCGTTGGTCGCATCGATGCTGCGGCCGCCCGACTTGGCGATCGCCTCGCCGAAATGCGCTTCGGCCAGCTGGAACAGGTTCACCGGACCATTCTGGCCTGCCTCGACCGCAGCCGTCAGATACTGGCGGGCGCGGGCGAAATCGTTCTTCAGCAGCGCCTTTTCGCCGATGAAGCTGTTGAAGGTCTTCTTTTCGGCGTCGGTCGACTTGCCGCTCGCCAGCGCCTGTTCGATGCCCTTCATCTGCATCGCCTCGTCATTCTTCTTGAGGCCGATCTGCAGCGTCAGCTTGCCGGTAAGATATTTCTCGTCGGCGCTCGCAGCGACCGCGGCGGCTTCGTTCAGCTTGGCTTCTGCCGTGACGAAATCGCTGGCACCAAAGGCGGTCTGGGCGGCCGAGAACGCGTTGCGGAACTCTGCGCTCAGCTCCATTTGCGGCGCTTCATCCTTGCCCTTCTTGCCCTTCTTCTCGGTGCGCTGGGCAAAGGCTCCATCGACCGGCAGCGCCAGCGAAACCGCGGTGGTTCCGGCCAGAGCCAGCATCAGGGCCATGTTGAAACGGGAAATGCGACGCATGTTATCCTCCGAACTAAAACACGGCAAAGCCTGAGCTGCCGATCACCTGTCAGCCTTTGGCGGCTGGTTGATGAAGCCGTCCTTAATGGCTCTGGCAGGAACGGACAACGACCTTTGCGGTTCCGGTCCAAAAAGCCGATGGCGGCGGTGGCAAGCGGGCGAAAGCACCGCTCGTTCGAGTTCGTTCGATGGCCTTTGCATCGGTTCGTCGCTCGTCTATGCGCTGGCCATCATGATCATCCTGCTTTCCCCCGCCAAATCGCTGGATTTCGATTCGCCCGCCCCTGCCATCAGCCCGAGCGAGCCACGCTTCGAGCCGGAGACCGAACGGCTGGTGAAATCCGCCGCGCGGCTGAGCAAGGCGAAGATGAAGCAGATCATGCCGGTGTCCGATGCGCTGATCGATCTCAACTATGCGCGCTATCGCGGCTTTTTCGATCAGCCCGAACGGCCGGCCGCCTTCGCGTTCAACGGCGATGTCTATACCGGGCTGGAGGCCAAGACGCTCGACGAGCCCGCGCTCGACTTTGCCCAGACCTATGTGCGCATCCTTTCGGGCCTGTATGGCCTGCTGCGACCGTTTGACAGCATCCGCCCCTATCGCCTTGAAATGGGGACGCGCTGGGCACCGCGCCACAGCTCGCTCGTCGCCTTCTGGGGCGACCGGATTGCCGCCGCGATCGCCGAGGACCTGAGCGCGAGCGGCGGCGACACCGTGATCAACCTTGCCAGCCAGGAATATTTCGCCGCCGCCGACAAGGGGCTGGCCAAGCGCGGCATCCGCGTCATCACCGCCGATTTCCGCCAGCAGGGGCCCAAGGGGCCGCGTTTCGTCAGCTTCGATGCCAAGCGCGCACGCGGCATGGCGGCGCGTTTCCTGTGCGAGAACCGGCATGCCGAGCCGGAGGCGCTCAAGGGTTTCGACAGCGACGGCTATCGCTTCGATGCCGAGGCGAGCGACAACGACATTTGGCGCTTCGTGCGCGCATGAGCCGCACCACGGTCGTCATCGGCGCTTCGGGCGGCATCGGCGCGGCCTTCGTCCGGCAGGCTGGGGTGCGCGGCGACACCGTGATCGCGCTCGCCCGCAGCCTTTCCGGCGAGGACCATATCGATCTCGAGGACGAGGCCAGCATCGCTGCGGCGGCAGCGCGGCTTGCTGACCGGGGCCTTGCCCCAGACCGGGTGATCGTCGCCACGGGCCTGCTCCACGCAGACGGACGCGGTCCGGAAAAGAGCATGAAGGACCTCGACGCCGCCTGGATGGCGCGCAATTTTGCGGTCAACACCATCGGCCCCGCGCTCGCCGCCAAGCATTTCATCCCCCTGATGCCGCGCAAGGCCCCTGCCCTGTTCGCCGCGATCGGCGCGCGCGTCGGCAGCATCTCGGACAACCGGCTGGGCGGCTGGTACGGCTATCGCGCGGCCAAGGCGGCGCTGCACATGACGATCCGCAACATCGCGATCGAATGGGGCCGTCGCAACGACCAGTCGATCGCGGTCGCCCTGCACCCTGGAACGGTCGACACCGCCTTGAGCAAGCCCTTCCAGGGCAACGTCGCAGAGGGCAAGCTGTTCGATGCGGACCGGAGTGCGGGCATGATGCTGGACGTGCTCGACCGGCTTTCTCCGGCCGATTCGGGCGGTATCTTCGCCTTTGACGGCAGCGCCATCCAGCCCTGACTTTGGCGCGTTGCCAAGCGCCTGTTTTTCCTGTTGAAAAATACCCGTAAAACGCCCGCAAAAGCTGGCTTTTCCGCACTCTGTCGCCTAGAGCCGATCATGACGCGAAAGCGTCACAAAAGGCATAAAAGGCGCATGGAATGAACGATACCACCGCAACCGCGGAACCCAATGAAATCGAACGCATCGACATCGTCGACGAGATGCGGTCGAGCTATCTCGACTATGCCATGTCGGTCATCGTCAGCCGCGCCCTGCCCGATGTCCGCGACGGCCTGAAGCCCGTCCACCGCCGCATTCTCTTCGCCAGCCAGGAAGGCGGCTTCGTCGCTGGTCGGCCCTATCGCAAGTCCGCCAAGATCGTCGGTGACGTGATGGGTAATTATCACCCGCACGGCGACAGCGCGATCTACGATGCACTGGCGCGCATGACGCAAGACTGGTCGATGCGCGTGCCGCTGATCGACGGCCAGGGCAATTTCGGATCGATGGATCCCGATCCGCCAGCCTCGATGCGTTACACCGAGGCGCGCCTCGCCAAGGTTGCCAACAGCCTGCTCGACGATCTCGACAAGGACACGGTCGACTTCACGCCCAACTATGACGGTTCACGCGACGAGCCGCAGGTGCTGCCCGCGCGCTTCCCCAACCTGCTGGTCAACGGCGCCGGCGGCATCGCGGTCGGCATGGCGACCAACATCCCGCCGCACAACCTCGGCGAAGTGATCGACGCGTGCCTCGCGTGGATCGACAATCCGATGATCGAGCTGGAAGATCTGATGAAGATCGTCCCCGGCCCCGATTTCCCCACTGCACCGCTGATCCTGGGCCAGGCGGGCGTGCGCAACGCCTATTCGACCGGCCGTGGGTCGATCATCATGCGCGCGCGCCACAAGATCGAGGAAGGCCGAGGCGACCGCCGCTCGATCGTGCTCACCTCGATCCCGTTCCAGCTCGGCAAGAACAGCCTGGTCGAAAAGCTCGCCGAAGCCGCCAAGGACAAGCGCATCGAGGGCGTCAGCGACATTCGCGATGAATCGAACCGCGAAGGCGTGCGCGTCGTCATCGACCTCAAGCGCGACGCAACGCCCGAAGTCGTGCTCAACCAGATATGGCGGCATAGCCCGGCCCAGTCGAGCTTCCCGGCGAACATGCTGGCGATCCGCGGCGGTCGCCCCGAGGTGCTGCCGCTCAAGGAGATCATCGAGGCGTTCGTCCGCTTCCGCGAGCAGGTCATCACCCGCCGCACCAAGTTCGAGCTCGCCAAGGCGCGCGACCGCGCGCATATCCTGCTTGGCCTGGTCGTTGCGGTGACGAACATGGACGAGGTGGTGCGGATCATCCGCTCGTCCGCCTCGCCCGCAGAAGCGCGCGCAGCGCTGATCGCGCGGCAATGGCCGATCGAGGAGATCGCCCCCTATATCCGTCTGGTCGAGGCGATCGAGGCCGAGATCGAGGGCGATACCTACACGCTCAGCGACATCCAGGTGCGCGCGATCCTCGACCTGCGCCTGCACCGCCTGACCGCGCTGGGCCGCGACGAGATCGGCAACGAACTGAAGGCGCTGGCCGCGAGCATCGAGGAATATCTGGCCATCCTGGGTGACCGCGCCAAGCTGTACCAGGTGCTGCGCGACGAGCTGATCGCGGTGAAGAGCGAGTTCGCCACGCCGCGCCTGTCCGAGATCGCGCCAGCGGCCGACGGCATCGACGACGAGGACCTGATCGAACGCGAGGAGATGGTCGTCACCGTCACCCTGCAGGGCTATATCAAGCGCACGCCGCTCGATGCCTTCCGCGCGCAGGCGCGGGGTGGCAAGGGCCGCTCGGGCATGGCGACCAAGGACGAGGATGCCGTCACCAGCATGTTCGTCACCTCGACGCACACGCCGGTGCTGTTCTTCTCCACGCACGGCAAGGTCTATCGCCAGAAGGTGTGGCGCCTGCCCGAGGGCGGTCCGGCGACACGCGGACGGCCGATGGTCAACCTGCTGCCGCTGGCGCAGGGCGAGACCATCCAGACCGTGCTGCCGCTGCCCGAGGATGAGAATACCTGGGCCGATCTGCACGTGATGTTCGCCACCGCCAACGGCACCGTGCGCCGCAACTCGATGGATGCGTTCACCAACATCCCCTCGAACGGCAAGATCGCTATGCGCTTTGACGAAGGGTCGGACGACCGGCTGATCGGCGTCGCGCTGCTCACCGAGGGCGACGACGTGCTGCTCGCCACGCGCCAGGGCAAGGCGATCCGCTTTGCCGCGACCGATGTGCGCGAGTTCCAGAGCCGCACCTCGACCGGGGTGCGCGGCATGAGCTTGCGCGAAGGCGACGAGGTGATCTCGCTGTCGATCCTGGGCGGCTTCGATGCCACGACCGAGGAGCGCGACGAATATCTGCGCGCCGCGCCCTGGAAGGGCAACGAGGCACAGCCGACGCTCTCGCCCGAACGGATGCAGCAGTTCGCCGAGGCGGAGCAGTTCATCCTCACCGTCTGCGCCAATGGCTATGGCAAGCTGTCCTCGGCCTATGAATATCGCCGCACGGGTCGCGGCGGCCAGGGCATCACGAATATCGACAATATCGAGCGCAACGGCCCGGTGCTGGCGAGCTTCCCGGCGCACCAGTCGGACCAGCTGATGCTCGTGACCGATCAGGCCAAGCTCATCCGCCTCAGCCTCTCGACCATGCGCGTGATCGGCCGCAATTCGGCCGGCGTCCGCCTGTTCAACGTCGCCGACAACGAACACGTGGTCAGCGCGGCGCGCATCGCGGAAGAGGATAATGGCGACGTGGCGGAAGAAACAGCCGAGCCTGCGGGCGAGTAAGCCTCAGCCTCGCTCCACGATATGATCGCGGAACCAGCGGGCGACCTCTTCTTCGGAGAGGTCGCCTGCGGCGAGCGCCATTGTCATGACGACAAGCTCGGCTTCGGTGATCTCGAACGCGACATCGTTGAGCAGCAGAAAGGTCAGCGCAACCACGGCCGCGCTGCGCTTGTTGCCATCGGCAAAAGGATGGTTTCGCGCCAGGCCAAAGGCATAGGCTGCCGCCAGATCAGCGGCATCCGGCTCCCCATAAGCGGCTAGATTGAGCGGACGCGCCAGTGCGCTCTCGACCAGTGCGGGATCGCGAATGCCGCTCAAGCCGCCATGTTCGGCGATCTGCTCGTCGTGCAGGGCCAGGACGACATCCTGCCGCACCCAGATCCAGTCAGCCACCTCACTTGGCCAGTTCGCGCAGCGCGTTACGATAGCGCGCCATCACATCGCGCGCCGCCGACATCTGCTTGTCGAAATCCGGATCGACGGATTTGAGGGCGATGCCATCGGCCTGCTTGACCACCGACACCTCATCGCCTTGCTCGACATTGAGATGCGCCAGCACATCCTTGGGCAGGATGATGCCGGTGGAATTGCCGATCTTGATGAGCTTGAGGGGCTTGTTCATACGGATGTTATAACACGCGCACCCCCGCGCTTCAACCGGCGACCCTCGGGTCCTTGTGGCGCAGGCTCTGGATCACCCCGGTGCAGATCAGGAACTGGCCGAAATAGTAGAGCGGCCAGATCATCCAGTCGGGAATGGCCGAGCCTTCGAGCGGCCCCAGCCGCGCGAAGATCAGCAGGTCCGACACCACGAACATCAGTGCGCCGGTGCCGACGCGATAGCGAGGGAAATCGCTGGTCCAGGCCATGGCCGCCATGACCGCGAGGAACAGGCTGTAGAACGCAATGCCCGCTGCGCCGCTGCGGTCCATGGGCAGCGCCCAGGCGATCAGCACCACGCCCGGCACCAGCAGCAGCGCGAACAGCCGCTGGCTGAAGGTGACGCGTGCCCGGCGGTGGCGTGCATAAAGCCAGATTGCGACACAATGGCCGAGCAGGAAGGCGACCGCGCCATAGATCATGTCGATCTCGATCGCCATGTCGCCAATCGCGCCCAGCGTCATGACCGCGCCGATCAGCTGCCCGTCGCGCGAATGGTGCCGGGCAAAGGCGAATACCGCCAGGAAGCCGACGCCCAGCCCTTTCCACAGCATCAGGTACAGGCCCGGGATCGGCGCATCGCTCACGAAATAATAGCTGATCGCCGCCACGAGGCTCAGCAGCAGCCAGGGCCGCGATTCCGCCAGTGCGCGTTTGACGACCATGTATCTTCCCCCGTTTGCATCCGTCCTCCTGATGGCACCGAACACCGATAAAGCGCAAGCTGGGCAAATCGCCACACACGCGCTATCTGCACGCGCATGAGCAACAGCAACGATTTCCAGCACCAGATTCACATCATCGGCGGCGGCCTGGCCGGCTCCGAAGCGGCATGGCAGCTCGCGCAGGCGGGCGTGAAGGTGCGCCTGTCCGAAATGCGCGGAAGCGGCGACATGACGCCCGCGCACCAGACCGATGGCCTGGCCGAACTCGTCTGTTCGAACAGCTTCCGTTCGGACGATGCCGATCGCAATGCCGTCGGCCTGCTGCACCAGGAGATGCGCACGCTGGACTCGCTGATCATGGCGGCGGCGGACAAGGCCAAGGTGCCGGCCGGTTCAGCGCTGGCAGTCGATCGCGACATATTCTCCGATATCGTCACCAAGGCCTTGAGCGAGCACCCCAACATCCGCATCGTGCGCGAGCGGATCGACACGCTTCCGCACGAAGGCCCGACGATCATCGCCACCGGCCCGCTGACCGCCATGTCGCTCGCCCAGTCGATCGGCGCGGCGACCGGCGAGGACGCTCTGGCGTTCTTCGATGCCATCGCCCCGATCGTCCACCGCGACAGCATTGACATGGACATCTGCTGGATGGCGAGCCGCTGGGACAAGGTCGGCCCCGAAGGCGATGGCAAGGACTATATCAACTGCCCGATGGACAAGGACCAGTATCTCGCCTTCCATCGCGGGCTGATCGAGGGCGAGAAGACCGAGTTCAAGGAGTGGGAGAAGGATACGCCCTATTTCGAGGGCTGCATGCCGATCGAGGTGATGGCCGCGCGCGGGGTGGATACCCTGCGCTTCGGCCCGATGAAACCGGTCGGACTCGACAATCCACGCACCGGGCGCTGGCCCTATGCGGTGGTGCAGCTGCGCCAGGACAACAAGCTGGGCACGCTGTGGAACATGGTCGGCTTCCAGACCAAGCTGAAGCACGGGGCGCAGGTCGAGCTTTTCCGCACCATTCCGGGGCTGGAAAAGGCCGAATTCGCGCGGCTGGGCGGGCTGCACCGCAATACGTTCATCAACTCGCCGCGCCTGCTCGATGGCCAGCTGCGGCTGCGCAAGGCCCCGCATATCCGCTTTGCCGGACAGATTACCGGCTGCGAGGGCTATGTCGAAAGCGCCAGCGTCGGGCTGATGGCGGGCCGCTTTGCCGCGGCCGAACTGCAGGGACGCTCGCTCGAGACGCCACCGGTCACCACCGCGCTGGGCGCGCTGCTCGGCCACATCACCGGCGGCGCGGAAGCGAGCGACTTCCAGCCGATGAACGTCAATTTCGGCCTGTTCCCGCCGCCCGAGGACAAGGTGCACAAGAAGCAGCGCAAGGAAGCCTATACCTCGCGCGCGCGCGCCGACTTGCAAGGCTGGCTGGCAGGTACCGGCGAGGTCGTCGCCGCCGAATAGTCAGCATTTGCAGCGCTGTAGCGGGCGCTTGGGCCGGGTTGTCGCGAACTCCTCCGGCGACAGGCGACCGTTGCGGTCGCCATCGGCCTTGGTGAAGCGATCCGATGTCGCCACCGCCCATTCCTCGAAGGTCAGCAGGTTGTTGCCGTCCCTGTCGAGCGCCTTGAACGCCTTGGTGCGGCTGGCGAGCAGTTCCTCGCGGGTGATGATCCGATCGCCATTGCGGTCGAACCGGGCAAAGCGGCGTTCCTCGCGAGTCATCTCGGTCGCTTGCGGCGGCTCCGGACCGCGCAGCTGGCCCGGATCGGCCATCGGCAGGCCGGTGTCCTGAGGCTCGGGCGGAGGGGCCACGATCTCGGCCAGCTCGTCATCCTGCTGCTGTGCGCGAATGAGGAAGAAGCCGCCGACCAGCAAGGCGATTGCCGCCAATCCGCCGAACAGGATCCGCATCGCCCTTCCCCCTCTCGTCAGGCGGTCACCGCCCCGTCACCCCGTGCCAGACGAGCCGTGCGAACAGGCCGGGACCGGCCCAGGGACGATCCAGCCGACCTCTGGCGATGTCAAGCCACACCGCACGGTTGATGATCGACAAGGGCCGCAGCCGGGCCGGAAGCGCGATACGCTTCAGCGCCTGCGCATCGACCGCCGCGAAGGCGCTATCGAGCGCAGACGTGCGCCGATGAAAGCGCACCATGTCCCACAGCGCCCAGGCCTGGCCGATGCGCTGCAGATCGGCGGCATCACCCCCCTGCCCCGCAAAGGCCGCGAACAGCTGCCCGCGGCCCGCCGCGAAATCGGCGACCGCCTCGCTCTCCTCGCATTCTAGCGCCGCTTCCCAGCCCCGGATCACCGGCCCCAGCGCATCGGTCAGCGCCAGCCCATCGGCTTCGATCGGTGCCAGGGCAGCGAGCACCGGATTGGCCGAAGGACGCGACGCCGCCGGCTTGGCCAGCACATCGTGCCACCATTGCAGGCGGATCTGCGCCAGCATCGGCTCGCGCGCCTGCAGCACGATGCCCGCCATTTGCGCGTCGAAGGCAAACAGCGCCC
>NZ_LSIS01000447.1:0-4926 GCF_001556365.1 Blastomonas sp. CCH1-A6
GTGCCTGTCGTCACCTGAATGTCGAACAGCCCGCCGGTGCCGAAGGTGATCGTCGCCGCCTCGGCCCCGACCATCAGCGCCGATCCGTTGACATCGATCGTACCGCGCTGACGGACGATCGGCGAGACCATCGCGACATAGCTGTTTTCCGGCGTCGCCTGAACCAGCGCGCCCGGATCGATTTGCACATAGCTGGTCGCCGATGCCGCCGGACCGAGGGTGAACGAACCGCCCGCATCGATGAAATTGCCGCCGGCATCGCGCACCGGATCGAGGCTGGTCAGCAGCAGCCCGCCGACATCGATCACCCCGGTCGATCCGATGACGATGCCGCCGGGGCTGTAGAACCACACATTGCCGCCCTGGACGAGGCCAGCGCCCGTCTGCAGCTGGCTGATGACGGTGCCATTCATCGCGATCGCGCGATTGGGATCGGTGGGGATGATGCGGTTGAGGACGGTGAACTGGTTCTGGATTGTCGGGTTGTTGCGGAAAAAGGCCGTGCGGCCATTGGGCAGGAAGTTGATGACCCCGCCGCCGATCGCGGTGTCGTTGGTGGTCCAGTTGATCACCGCCTGGTTGGTATCGACCCGGATATTGTCGGTACCCGGCGTGCGGTTGATGCCGACTCCGCCCGAGACCACGGTAGGCGTGCCCTCAAAGGCCTGGGCATGAGCGGTGCCTGTCCCTCCGATCGCCAGGCCGGTAGCCAGCGCAAGCGCCGATGTCGCCTTGGCCAGCAGGATGCGGCGGGCGGTCAGGTTGCGGTCGTAAGCCATCAGCGGGCTCCCCAGGGCAGTAGCAAGGTGGTGAGGGTGAACAGGATGCGCGGGTCGGGCGTGTCGGTGCGCAGCCCTGCGGCCTCGGTCGGCACCGCGACGGTGACGTCGAGCCGGAACCGGTCGCTCAATCGCGCGCGCGCGCCGATGCCGACCGAGCTCAGCCGCTGCGGGTCGCCGGGGCGGCCATCGTCCCAGGTCCAGGCGACATCCATGAAGGCGAATGGCTGGAACGAGAAATCGACATCCTTGAGCGGGCTGATCTGCGGGCCGCGCAGTTCGGCCTGGAAGCCGACGCCATCGTCGCCGACGATCGTGCCCGGATCATAGCCTCGGCCGATGGTGAAGTTGCCGCCCGAATATTCCTCGAAACTGAGCACCGGATCGAAGGCAAGCTGACCACGGCCGCGGATGAAGATCGAGCCCTTGTCGCCCAGCGCCGCCTCGGCGGAGAGTTCGCCGCGGATCAGTGTCGAGGTCGGATCGCCATCGCCGCGCGTGGTCGGGGTGCGCACCAGTGCGCAGACGAAATTGCATGGATCGCTCGCACCCAGGATCGACAGGCCCTGGCGGAATTCGAACAGCCCTGCCATGCGCCAGCGCGGCGAGGCGCCATTGGCCATGTCGATCGCCTCGCCCGACAGCTGGGCATAGGCGATGCGCAAGCGGTCGCGCGAGAGCGGGCCGATGAAATCGATGTCCTGATCGACATAATCCATGCCCACCGTGCTGTAGAGCGATCCGGCCTGGCTGCGCAGCAGCGGATAGCGCGCCTCCGCGCTGGCGAGCAGGGTGGTCGCGGTGATCTTGGCGGCGACCCCGGCAGGCAGGTTGATGTCCGGCTCGGTCCAGGCATAGGTGAAGCGCCCGGCCAGCGTCAGGCCTTCCGAACCGACGCGGAATTCGTGCCCCGCCTGGACGATCTGCTGTTCCTGGAAATCGAGCGTCGAATAGGCCGAGACATAGGTGCGGTCGCCCATGCCGGTCAGGCCATAGAATTGCGCGCGCAGCTGCGCGCCATAGGGGCCGGCATCGCGCGCCGCCAGGTTCTGGACGTTCAGGTCAACCTCGAACGGGGTGCGCCGCACCGTGACATCGCCGATCAGCTCGCCCGGGCCTGTGCCCGCTGGCACCAGCGTCAGCCGGATATCATAGCCGGGCAGATCGCGCGCGAGCAGCAGATAGCGTTCGGCCAGCTTCTGGTTGAACACCGTGCCTTCGGTCAGCCGCTCCAGATAGCTGGCGACCAGCTTCTCGCCATTGCCCGCATCGCCGCGCACGCGGATCTGCGTCAGCTTGGCATAGAGCACCTCGAACTGCACCACGCCATTGTCGATGCGCTGGGTGGGTACCTGCACGGCGGCGATATAGCCATCGCGGCGCAGCTTGGTGGCGACCGCATCGCGGATTTCGCAAAGTACCGCCACCGGCTGTTCGGTGCCGACATATTGCTCGTACAGCGGGCGCAGCTCGATCGGCGCAACGGGGCCCAGATTGTTGAAGCGCGCCTCGGTCAGCGTCAGTTTGACATTGGCATAGGCAGGGTCGGCCAGCGGGCAGGGCGCGCGCTCGATATCGCCTTCGACCGTCAGGCGCGCAGGCCGTTCGCTGCGCTGCTGCACCGGGCGCTCGATTTCCTCGCGTGTGGGGGGCGAGGGGACATTGACCTGCTGGGCATGGCTCGCGCTCGTCCACAACAGCCCGGCGCAGGTCGCAGTGCCCAGAATCAGCTGTCGCGTGCGGAAATGGCGTTGTCCCAAGATCACCCCCTGTAACCTGTGCGGATACCGAGGAGACGCGGACACCAATGCATCACCCCGGACCGTATTCTGGATCATGCTGCGGCTGTACCGCTCGCATTTTCCTGGGCGACCTTGGGCGATGTCTTAACGCAGCCTCATATCGGGGGCAAGTCGCAAAAGCCGTGCCGCCCAGAATTATCCAGACTTAACATATGCTTGCTCATGTCAGCCAAGGGTGCAGGCCTCGCTTGCATCGGTATTGATTTTGTTAAGCATTTACGCAGACTTGCAGGCAAGGCCCTGCCAGCTCGAACGGGTCTGGCGCTCGCGGCTTCCCCTGTCGCCCGACTCGCGCTATGCGCCCGGCCCATGACCAGCCAGCCCCAGCCCAAATCGTGGATCGCATCCATTCACGCCTATGTCCCCGGCAAGTCGGTCGGCGATGACGGCCGTCCGCTCGTCAAGCTCTCCGCCAACGAGAACCCGCTCGGCACCAGCCCGGCGGCGCTCCAGGCGCGCGCGCACGGTGCGGCGCTCGCCCCCTCGCTCTATCCCGATCCGGACAGCGCCGCGCTGCGCGAGGCGATCGGCAAGCTGCACGGGCTCGATCCGGCGCGCATCGTGTGTGGGACGGGATCGGACGAGCTGCTCAACCTCGCGGCGCAGGGCTATGCGGGGCAGGGGGACGAGGTCGTCTATGTCCGTTACGGCTTTTCGGTCTATGACATTGCCGCGCGGCGCTGCGGTGCGACGCCGGTAGTTGCGCCAGACAACTTCTACGCCACCGATGTCGATGCGCTGCTCGCCTGCGTGACCGATCGCACCCGCGTGGTCTATCTCGCCAACCCGAACAACCCGACGGGCACGCTGACGCCGCGGGCGGAGATCGCGCGGCTGCATGCCGGTCTGCCGTCGGATGTGCTGCTGGTGCTCGACCAGGCCTATTCGGAATATCTGGACGCGGACGAGGACGATCATGGTCTCGAGCTCGCGGCCGGGCATTCCAACGTGCTGGTCACGCGCACCTTCTCCAAGATCTATGGCCTGGCCGGCGAACGCATCGGCTGGGGCTATGGCGCGCAAGGCATCATCGACACGCTCAACCGCATCCGGGGGCCCTTCAACGTCACGCTCACCGGTCAGGCCGCGGCGCTGGCAGCGCTGGCGGACGAGGAATTCGTCACCCGCTCGCGCGAGCATAACAGTTTCTGGCGGCAATGGCTGGCGGGCGAGCTCGCGCAGCTCGGCAATCATGGCGTGACCGTGGTGCCGAGCCATGCCAATTTCCTGCTGGTGCTGTTCGAGGGCGCGGTGAGTGCGGAGGCGGCCTATCAGGCGCTGATGCAGGCGGGCTATATCGTGCGCTGGCCCAAGGGCCAGGGGCTCGGCCATGCGCTGCGCATCACCATCGGCGAGGAAGCGCATATGCGCGCCATCGCGCAGGTGCTGCGGGATCTGGTGACCGCATGAGCGCACCCTTCGGCACCATCGCGATCGTCGGGCTGGGCCTGATCGGCTCGTCGATCGCGCGCGCCGTGCGCCAGGCGCTGCCCGATACGCGCATCCTGGGCTATGACCGCAGCGCCGATGTCTGCGCGCGGGCGCAAGCGATCGGGCTGTGCGACGGCTATAATGCTGGGTTCGGCCCCGAACTGGCGAGCGCCGAAATGGTCATCCTGTGCGTGCCCGTCGGCGCGATGGCTGCCGCCGCCACCGCCATGGCGCCGCATCTCTCGCCCGACACGATCATCAGCGATGTCGGCTCGTGCAAGGCGAGCGTGCTCACCGCCTTGCGCTCGGTGCTGCCCGAGGCCGTGATCGTGCCTGCGCACCCGGTGGCGGGCACCGAGAATAGCGGGCCGGAAGCAGGCTTTGCCTCCTTGTTCAAGGGCCGCTGGTGCATCCTCACCCCCGATGACGGCGCCGATGCGGCGGCGTGCGAGCGGGTCGCGGCGTTCTGGCAGGCGCTCGGCGCGAATGTCGAGACGATGGAGGCTGCGCATCACGATCTGGTGCTTGCGGTGACCAGCCATCTGCCGCACCTCATCGCCTATACGATCGTCGGCACCGCTAGCGATCTGGAAGGCGTGACGCAGAGCGAGGTGATCAAATATTCCGCAGGCGGCTTCCGCGATTTCACCCGCATCGCCGCCAGCGATCCGGTGATGTGGCGCGACGTGTTCCTGTCGAACAAGGACGCGGTGCTCGAGATGCTCCAGCGGTTCTCGGAGGATCTGTCCGCGCTGCAGCGTGCGATCCGCTGGGACAAGGGCGACGAGCTCGAAGCGCTGTTCACCCGCACCCGCGCCATCCGCCGCTCGATCATCGAACAGGGGCAGGACGATGCCAAGCCCGATTTCGGGCGGGTGCATCAATAGGGGCATATGCATCACGCCCTCTCCCCT
>NZ_LSIS01000448.1:0-19231 GCF_001556365.1 Blastomonas sp. CCH1-A6
GCCGAGCTGGATGTCCCCGCCGCCATCGTCGCCGCCCAGTTCGAGCAGCGGATTGCGCTCCAGCTCCTCACCGATGAACGCCTCGATCTCGATGTTCGACAGCGCCAGCAGGCGGATCGCCTGCTGCAGCTGCGGCGTCATCACCAGCGACTGGCTCTGCCTCAGGTCAAGGCGTGGCCCCAGTGCCATCGGATCAGTCCCCAGCCCCCCGGCGTGCCATTACAAGGCGAAGCCTTCGCCCAGATACAGGCGGCGCACATTCTCGTCCGCCACCAGCGCCTCGGGTGTACCGGCGAACAGCACCTTGCCGTCATAGATGATGCAGGCGCGGTCGACGATGTCGAGCGTCTCGCGGACATTGTGATCGGTGATCAGCACGCCGATGCCGCGCGACTTGAGCTGCTTGATGAGGTCGCGAATGTCGGCGATCGACAGCGGGTCGATCCCTGCGAACGGTTCGTCGAGCAGGATGATCGAGGGGCTGGCCGCCAGCGCGCGTGCAATTTCGCAGCGCCGACGCTCGCCACCCGACAGCGCCATCGCGGGCGAGGACCGCAGCCGGGTCAGGCCGAATTCGTCGAGCAGCGTCTCGAGCCGCTCGGCGCGCGCTTCGACCACCGGCTCGACCAGTTCGAGTACCGCGCTGATATTCTGTTCGACCGTCATGCCGCGAAAGATCGAGGTTTCCTGTGGCAGATAGCCCAGGCCCAGGATCGCGCGGCGGTACATCGGCAGCTGGGTGATATCGACGCCGTCGAGCATGATGCGGCCCGAATTGGGCTTTACCAGCCCCATGATCGAGTAGAAGCACGTCGTCTTGCCCGCGCCATTGGGGCCGAGCAGGCCGAGCACCTCGCCCTTGGCGACCTGCAGCGACACGTCCGAGAGCACGACCTTCTTGTCATAGCTCTTGGCGATCGAGACGACGTTCAGGCCATCGCGCGACGTCGCCGGATCGGCCGCGGTACCGCTGAGCAGGCCCTGGGGGGCGACATCGTTCATTGTGACTTCCTGCAAACCTTTCCGGCGGCGCTTGGGCCCGTCGGTGTCTTGCCCCTCCCATAGCACGGAACAAGGCGATGAAAACCGGCGATAATCGCAGGATGGCAGGATTTATGCATGGAGGGTGTAGTGTCGCTTCCCTATTCGTCACCCTGAACTTGTTTCAGGGTCCATTTCACCCCAAGCGGCTGTGGCTGATGGGGCACGATGGATCCTGAAACAAGTTCAGGATGACGGAAGCGTGTATCGGCTGGAGCTCAATCCCGCTTGGGTACCGAGAACGTGCCCGACACGCGCCCACCGGCGCTGCCGGTCTGACCGGGCGCGCCACCAGCCGAGCGGCCGTCGACGGTCGAGCGACCCGTGGTCAGGTCGATGACCATGCGCCCGCCATTGAGCGTGTTGCCGCCCTGGCGCAGCGCGACATTGCCGATCAGCGTGATGATGCGCCGGTTGAAATCATAGATGCCGACATTGCCGCTGGCACGCTCTTCGCCCTTGGTGACGACGACGCCGCCATTCGCATCGATCCGCTCGATCTCGATGCCGCCGGCGTTGCGATAGGCCACGGTCATCCGCGCCGCCTGCAGGCGAAGGCCCGCCTGGGTGATGTCGACATTGCCCGACAGCAGCACGCGATTGGCGCGATCCTGCAGCTCGATCCGGTCGGCGGCATAATCGACCGGCGCATTGCTGTTGTGGTTCATCAGCGACTGTGCGGTCACGCTGGCGGGAGAAAGCAACAGCCCGGCCATGGCGATGCCGCCAGCCGAAACCGCCAGCAGGGCGCGCCGCGCCGCCCCTGAAATCCTGCCCGAAAACCGCATGCTGCTTCCTGTCTTCCTCAAACCTGTCATGGCAGGCCGCCTTGGGTCATGCGCAGCCGTGCACGCCCTTCCAGCGTCACCGTGCGCTCGGCAAGGTTCGCCTTTAGCCGGTCGGCGCGGAAAGTGCCAGTCGGCAAGCGTCCGGTCACCTCGCCCCGGCTGACCATGCTGCGCTTGGGCAGATCGATATCGACGTCGCGCGTCACCATGCGGTAGCCATTGGCGCTGCTGAACTGGACCGGACCGACCACTTCGACCTGCTCGGTATCCATATTGTAATTGCCGCGCCCCGCCTCGAGCACGCCCGGGCCGTCCTTCAGCAGGATGCGCGCGGCCAGATCGTTCATCTCGACCACCGGATTTCGCGAGCTTTTCTGCACCGCCGATCCCGCCTCGAGCGAGAAGGGCCGGCCTTCGCTGTCCTGGCCGCGATACAGGGCCTGGGTCACGCGCATGCGTTCGCGCGCGATATCGACCTGGTTCTTGTCGAGCAGGAAGCTGACCTCGGTATTGCGCAGCAGCGGCGCGAGCGCGAGAAACGCGACCAGCACGCCGATCGCGGCGGGCAGGAACATGCCGAGAAAGCGCACCATCTTGTCATGGCTGCTGCCGGGCGCGGCGAACAGCTGGCGGCGGCTACGCATCTGATCGGCACGCTGGGTCATGGAACGCTTTTCAGGCCTGTGGACTGCGAACGCGCGACGAACGGGCGTTCTTCGGAAGGCGCGATATATTAGGCGTGCGCGAAAATATCAATTTCCGGCCAGCCGGCGAGATCGAGCTCGGCGCGTGCGGGCAGGAAGTCGAAACAGGCCTGCGCGATCTCGCGGCGCCCTTCGCGTACCAGCCGCGCGTCCATCGCCACGTGCAGCGCGTGCAGGAATCGCACGTCGCTCGCGGCATAATCGCGTTGGGCATCGTTGATCTCCGGCGCGCCCCAGTCGCTCGACTGCTGCACCTTGCTCAGCTCCTTGCCCAGCACCTCGCGCACCAGCTCCTTCAGGCCATGCCGGTCTGTATAGGTGCGGATCAGGCGCGAGGCGATCTTGGTGCAGAAGACCGGCGCGGCCATCACGCCCAGATAATGCTTGATCGCCGCCAGATCGAACCGCGCGAAATGATAGAGCTTCAGGCGTTTGGGATCGGCCAGCACGGCGCGCAGGTTCGGCGCGGCATATTCGCTGCCGGGCATGAAGCGCACCAGATGCTCGTCTCCGCGCCCATCCGAAATCTGCACCAGGCAGAGGCGATCGCGCGGGGTGATGAGGCCCATGGTTTCGGTATCCACTGCGACCGGGCCGGGTGCCAGCACGTCGGCCGGCAGGTCTTCCTCGTGAAAATAAACGCTCATGCTGTCTCGCCGTCCGTGTTTGTCGGCGATGCGACGCGCCGCTTTTCGCGCCCGTTGCGGGCCCAGATGTTCAAGGTTTCCACCATCGCAGAAAAGGCCATGGCGGCATAGATATAACCCTTGGGCACGTGCACGCCGAAGCCATCGGCGATCAGCACTGCGCCGATCATCAGCAGGAAGCCCAAAGCGAGCATGACCACCGTGGGGTTGCGGTTGATGAAGTTCGCAAGCGGATCGGCAGCGACCAGCATCACGCCCACGGTGATGATCACGGCGGCCATCATGATCGGAACCTCGTCGGTCATGCCGACGGCAGTGAGGATCGAATCGATGGAGAAGACCATGTCGAGCGCGATGATCTGCACGATCGCCGCGCCGAAGCCGATCGCGGCCTTGCCCTTCTTGTCGAGCGCCTCGCCCGAGGGCTCGTCATCGACGCTGTGATGGATCTCCTTTGTCGCCTTCCAAACCAGGAACAGCCCGCCCGAAATCAGGATGAGGTCGCGCCACGAGAACTGCGTCTCGAAGGTCGGCTCGCCATTCTGGCCGGGTGCGCCGGTGATGCCCAGATCGAACACCGGCGTGGTCAGCGAGACGATGAAGGCGATCATCGACAGCAGCGCCAGCCGCATGACCAGCGCCAGGCCGATGCCGACGCGGCGCGCGGTCTGCTGCTGGTGCACCGGCAGCTTGTTCGAGAGGATCGAGATGAAGATCAGGTTGTCGATGCCGAGCACGACTTCCAGGATCACGAGCGTGACGAGCGCGGCCCAGGCGGCCGGGTCGCTCAAGAGCGGGATAATGCTGTCCATCAGCCCCAATTGCCGCAGCCATCGGGGTCTGGCAAGGCCTGCCGGATGCCCGCGGCACCGATTTTGCGGCAGGCAGAGCCGCGCGCTGCCCAGCGGCGGCGATCACCGCTGTGGCCCAGCCGCTTCGAACGTGCGGCAAAGCCACGATCACGGCCATTTATCGTTCGCCAAGCATCCGAATTTGGTTTAAGAGAATCACTGGAAGCGCGCGCCTTTTGCGGGCTCATCCTGTTGCGCAAGGCAGGAAATGCGATCTTCCACAGGTTTTTGGTCCGTGAAGGCCGGTGGCGCTGTCGAAAAGTCGCCTGCTTCCATGGACTTGGGTTGGGGTGTTTTAAGGTTTGCGCAGTATTCATGGCGGCTGGCAGGGAGTCAGACAGGTTCGCCGGGATGCTGGCCTGAATTTGAGTGATGGGGTTTACGTCCGCCCTGTTCTTGAGCGAGTGATCCAGGACGACATTGAAAGTGAATAGTTCGGCATGAGTTTTGACAGGGGTCGGCGCGGCGGCAGAGGCCGGGATAAACGCGACAGATTTGGCGAGGATGATTTCGACGCTTTTTCGCCTCCGCCTTCCTATGGTGACCGTGGTGGTTTCGGCGGCGGTGATCGCGGCGGGTTCGGCGGTGGCGACCGTGGCGGCTTCGGCGGCGGTGGTGGCGGTGGCTTCGGCGGCGGCCCGCGCGGCGGCGGCGGCGGTGGTGGTCGCGGCGGCTTTGGCGGCATGCCCACCCAGGTGGTCGGCGAAGCCAAGGGCAAGGTGAAGTTCTTCAACGCGCAAAAGGGCTTCGGCTTCATCCAGCGCGAAGATGGCGGCGACGACGTGTTCGTGCATATCAGCGCGGTCGAGCGAGCCGGCCTGTCTAACTTGGCCGAAGGTCAGGGCCTGGAATTCACGCTGGTCGATCGCGGCGGCAAGGTCTCGGCGAGCGACCTCAAGGTCGATGGCGAGCTGATCCCCGTGTCCGAAGGTTCGGGCGGCGGCGATCGCGGTGATCGCGGTCCGCGCAGCGAGGCTCCGCGCCGCGAGCTGACCGGCGAGCGTGCCACTGGAACCGTCAAGTTCTTCAACGCGATGAAGGGCTTCGGCTTCATCACCCGCGACGATGGCCAGCCCGACGCGTTCGTGCACATCAGCGCGGTCGAGCGTGCCGGCATGGCAGGCCTCAACCAGGGCGACCGCCTGGAGTTCGACCTCGAAGTCGATCGCCGCGGCAAGCACTCGGCCGTCAACCTGGTCCCGCACAACGGCTGACCAGGCTTTCCGGGCCTGAACGGTCCGGATGAGAGACACGAAACCCCGCCTGCACCTGATGGTGCGGCGGGGTTTTTGTTGGTTGTTTGGTTGGTTAGCTGTCCATGCCAAAACTGTCGCCTCGCTTACACGATCGTTTTGCCGGACAGTATTGCTCCCGACCTGGAACAGGCTCACACTGCCGACGTAACCCGTCGGAGGATGCCAATGGCTTCGAGATACTTGCTCAATCTCTTTGCTGGCGCGTTGGGCATCTCATTGATCGTCTTAGCGATTGCTGAGCCGGTCGTTGCAAGTTCGGAAAGTCAGCGCAAGGTCGACCAGGCAGGCCACACGCATCATGCGGCCAACCAGGCTGCCAGACCCCGGAATGACGCCTCTGCGTGGATTACATTGCAGGATTATCCCACGGACACCCGCGACAAGGGCGTCACCCGTTACCTTTTGTTGATCGCTCCCACGGGGCGGGTCGCCCAATGCGAAATAACAGAATCCTCCGGCTCGCAATGGCTGGATGAGGCGACATGCCGAAATCTGGTTCGGCGCGCGCGTTTTTATCCCGCGACCAATAGCCAAGGCGAAACCATCGAGGGCCGATATGAAGGCGTGATGCGCTGGTACATTCCGGACTAGCGAAGCAAGCGGCGAGATGTACTCCACTTTCCGGTCTCCCGCGAAGGCGGGAGCCCATCTCCGGACGGTGCCTCTGGAAAAACCGGCGGGAGATGGGCCCCTGCCTGCGCAGGGGACCGGTGGGGGACGGCACGGTGGGGCATCGGTACGCCCTCCGCGCACTTTAATCAGTTGATTAAACCGTCAGCTTGTTTACCCCGCAAAGCCAAATCCATGAACGTTCCCGGGAGCCATTTTCATGTCCCATCTGTCTGCCGCCGAAGTCGATGCCATTGCCGGGAAGGTCGAGCGCTTCGTCCGCGATGTCGTCGCCCCCTATGAGCGCGATCCGCGTTGCGGCGCGCATGGGCCGTCGGAAGAGCTGGTGCTCGAGCTGCGCGCGCTCGCCCGCCAAGCCGGGGTGATGACGCCGCATATCCTGCCCGATGGCCGCCACCTGACCCAGGCGCAGACCGCGATCGTGCTGCAGAAATCGGGCCTGTCGCCGCTCGGCCCTGTCGCGGTCAACACCGCCGCGCCCGACGAAGGCAACATGTACCTGCTCGGCAAGGTCGGCAGCCCCGAGCAGAAGGCACGGTTCCTCAACCAGCTCGTCTCGGGCGAATCGCGCTCGGCCTTTTTCATGACCGAACCGGCGGAGGAAGGCGGCGCGGGCTCCGACCCGTCGATGATGAAGACCACCGCGAAGCTCGACGGCAACCATTGGGTGATCAACGGGCGCAAGGCGTTCATCACCGGCGCGGAAGGCGCGAAGGTCGGCATCGTCATGGCGAAATCGGACGACGGCGCTTGCATGTTCCTGGTCGACCTGCCCGATCCCGCGATCCGCATCGAGCGCGTGCTCGACACCATCGACAGCTCGATGCCCGGCGGCCATGCGGTGGTCGCGATCGAAAACTTACGCGTTCCCGCCGACCAGATGCTGGGCCAGAGCGGCGAGGGCTTCAAATATGCGCAGGTCCGCCTCTCGCCCGCCCGGCTGTCACACTGCATGCGCTGGTTCGGTGCGGCGACCCGCGCGCACGAGATCGCGAGCGACTATGCCTGCCGCCGCCATGCGTTCGGCAAGCCGCTGGTCGATCACGAGGGAGTCGGCTTCATGCTCGCCGAAAACCTGATCGACCTGAAACAGGCCGAGCTGATGATCGCCTGGTGCGCGGGCGTGCTCGATACCGGCGAACTGGGCACGGTCGAAAGCTCGATGACCAAGGTCGCGGTGTCCGAGGCGCTGATGCGCGTCGCCGATCGCTGCGTGCAGGTGATGGGCGGCAAGGGCGTCAGCGGCGACACGATTGTCGAGCAGGTGTTCCGTGAAATCCGCGCCTTCCGCATCTATGACGGCCCGACCGAAGTGCACAAATGGTCGCTCGCCAAGAAGATCAAGCGCGACCACAAGCACGCCCAAGAGAAAGCCGCGCAAGGAGTGTCGGCATGACCCTGACCGCAGACCTGACCGGCCAGCGCATCCTCGTCACCGGGGCATCGAGCGAAGGCTTCGGCGCGCATTTCGCGCGGCTGCTGGCGAAGAGCGGCGCGCATGTCATCGTCACCGCGCGCCGCCTGCCCGCGCTCGAGGCGCTGGTCGAGGAGATCAGAAGCACCGGCGGCAGCGCCGAGGCGATTCGCATGGACGTCGCCGATCTCGCCTCGGTGCGCGAAGGGATGGCTGCGGCTGGCGCGATCGACACCTGCATCAACAATGCCGGGGTCGCGGTAACCAAGCGCGCACTCGACCAGACCGAGGACGATTACGACTTCGTAATGGGCATCAACCTGAAAGGCGCGTGGAACGTCGCGACCGAGGCGGCGCGCGGCATGCGCGAGCGCGGCGGCGGCAACATCATCAACACCGCCTCGATCACCGGATTCCAGACCGCGGCGGGCACCGGGCCCTATGCGGTGTCCAAGGCGGGCGTGCTGCACATGACGCGGCAGCTGGCGATGGAACTGGCGCGGTTCAACATCCGGGTCAACGCACTCGCGCCGGGCTATTTTCTCACCGATATCAACCGCGACCAGCTTTCGGGCGAAGCGGGCGAACCCTTGCGCAAGCGCATCGCGATGCGCCGTTATGGCGAGCTGCCCGACCTCGACGGGCCGCTATTGCTGCTCGCCTCGGACGCCAGCCGCTTCATGACCGGCAGCATCCTGACAGTCGATGGCGGGCATCTGGTGCACTCGCTGTAAAGCGGCTCAGCCGCTTTGCACGACGCTGAGCAGGTTGCCGTCGGGGTCCTGAAACCAGGCGACACGCGCCGCCCCATCGGGCGCAGTCCAGATGCCGAGCGCGTCCTGGCCGAAGCCTTCATAGAATTTGGGCGCGACGCCCCGGCTGGCCAGATGCTCCATGGTCTGCTCGATATCCTCGACCGACCAGCCGAGCGCCGGGTGCGGCGAGGCGGCATAGCCTTCCAGCTCGGTGATGCGGAGCACCGCGCTGCCCAGATCGAACACGGCGGCAAAGCCGTCATCGGCAACGAACGTGAGCTTCAGCACGTCGCGATAGAAGCTTTCGGCGGCGCGGCGGTTGGCGGTGTTGATGAAGGTGACAGGCTTGGCGTGGGTGAGCGGCATGATGGCAACCCCTGCTAATGCGTCGCGATTCGTGATGGCGGCATGGCATAGCATCATTCTGCGTCAAGACGCCAACCCTTCGCTTGACGCTGCCCCCGGGGCCGCGTCAAGGTCGCGCGCATGCCCGACAGTGCCAGCCACCAAGCCACCATCCAACTCGATCCGCAATGGCGCGAGGCGCTCGCTGGCGAGTTTGCCGCGCCCTATATGGCCGATCTCAAGCGCTTCCTGCTCGAACGCAAGGCGGCGGGCGCGCGCATCTTCCCGCCGGGCAGCCACTGGTTCCGCGCGCTCGACCTCACCCCGCCGGACAAGGTGCGCGTCGTCATCCTGGGGCAGGACCCGTATCACGGCCCCGGCCAGGCGCACGGCCTGTGCTTCAGTGTGCGTCACGGCGTGCCGGTGCCGCCCTCGCTGGTGAACATCTACAAGGAATTGCAGCGCGATCTCGGCATCGCGCCGCCGCGCCACGGCTTCCTGGAATCCTGGGCGAGACAAGGCGTGCTGCTGCTCAACGCGGTGCTGACGGTCGAGATGGGCGATGCCGGGTCGCACCAGGGCAAGGGGTGGGAGCGGTTCACCGATGCGGTGATCGCGCGGGTCAATGCGCTAGAACACCCGGTCGTGTTCCTGCTCTGGGGCAGCCATGCGCAAAAGAAGGCGGCGGGCGTCGATAGCGTCGATCGCGGCGGACGGCATCTGGTGCTGAAGGCCCCGCACCCCTCGCCGCTCTCGGCACATCGCGGGTTCCTGGGCTGCGGGCATTTCAGCCAGGCGAATGCGTTTCTGGAAGGCCAGGGACTGGAGCCGATCGACTGGCGATTGCCCGAGAGCGTGCAAGCCGCCTGACCTGCTCGTCACCCCCGCGAAGGCGTGGGTCCCGCTTCCTCGGGCAACTGACGCGCAAAAGCGGGATTCCCGCATTCGCGGGAATGACGGTTATTTGAACACCGCCCGCGTTACCGCAAAGCCCACCAGCGCCGACGATCCGGTGAGGAACGTGCCCCAGATGATGTCGAGCACGGTGATCTTCGTGTTCCAGGTGGCGAGCGTCGCCTGGTTGGTCAGGTCATAGGTCATGTAGCAGAAAAAGCCGAGCAGCGCGCCCTTGACCAGCGCGGTCTGCCAGCGGCCATCGGCGAGCGCAGGGACCACCGCGAAAATCTGGATGCCCGCGATGTACAGCAGGTAGAAAACCACCGCAGGCGCAAGCCGGAAGGACGGGGCGAGCAGATCGCCGAGCAGCGGCTGGTAGAGCCGCGGCGCCATGGTCTTGAGCCAGACGCTGTCGATCAGCGCGAAGGCGAGCCCGGTGAACAGATAGGCGGCGGCATAGCGGAGCATGGCGGGACCTTTGCGCGAATGATGGGACGCAGGTGAACTGGCGTCAGTCGCCAACGCGCGTCAAGCGGGTGCGGTTGCGGGTGAGCCACTCGCTCTTGTCGTCGTCGAGAAAATCGACCTCCTTCAACGTCTCGACCTTGTCGCCATCGCGCACGGTGGTGAGGCGGAGTGTTGCCGGACGGTTGTCGTCGCTGGCCTTTGTCTCCTCGACCATCGTCCAATGCGTGGCATCGCGCGAGCCCGGATCGATACGGATCGCATAGGTCATTACTTCGACAGCTCGACCTTTGCGGAAGGTTGCGACCGAGACCGTGTCGGCCTTCTCATCGAACAGTTCGCCGGTGGTGATGCGGACAATGCCGACCTTGGGTCCATCGTCGAAATCGGAAACACGCAGCATCGTCGCGCCATCGCCCTGGTCGATGATGCGCGTTTTGACCGGAATGCCGAACCAGCGGTTGGCCGAATAGTCGAGATAGCCGAGCTCGCCTTCCCACGATCCCACCAGGCTTGCACGGGCCGCTGTGGCATTAGGAGCGGAAGAGGACGCTGGCTGGGCACTTGCCGCAGAAACGGAAACAAGACTGAGCGCAAGCAAGGCATATCGGAACATCATGGCCCCCTGTGATGTGGTACTCGCCCAGCTACGCGACCATCGCCTGCGCAGATGCGCCGGGATCACGCCATCGGCTTGGGCTGCCACAATTCGATCTTGCGGCCTTCGGGGTCCATGATGTGCGCGAACAGGCCGTTCGCCTCGGCGGGGAAGGTCTTGACCGGCTCCACCCCTTCGGCAGCGCAGCGGGCAAGCACGGACTCGAGATCGTCGACCATCAGGTTGAACATGAACTCCTTGGTGGACGGCGCGAAATATTCGCTGCTCTGCGCGAAGGGCGAAAAGACCGTGCCCGCGCCGGGGTGATTCGCGGCGTCCTGTGGCAGGAAGACAAGCCCACCCCAGTCGTCGAAGGCGAGACCGAGAACGCGCGCATACCATGCGCGCAGCGCATCCGGGTCCGGCGATTTCAAGAACAGCCCGCCCAGCCCGATGACCTTGCCCATATGCCGCCTCCATCAAACGAGTCGGCCGACAAAATACCACGAAGTCGAACCATGAAAAAAGGAAACCCGCCGATGTTGCCACCGGCGGGGTAACCTTTTTCCTCCCCAGGAAAACTTTATCGGTCAAACATTCTTTTCAACGCAGTACCGATCACCATGAACCGCGCTCTTACGAGAACTGGTTCATCGTGTTGTTGACGCCGCCTGCCTTCAGCGCCGCCTCGCCAGCGAAATATTCCTTGTGAGCATCGCCGATGTCGCTGCCAGACATGTTCTGGTGCTTCACGCATGCGATTCCCTGACGGATCTCCTGCCGCTGGACGCCGAGTACATAACCCAGCATGCCCGCTTCTCCAAAATATTCCTTCGCCAGATTGTCGGTCGACAGCGCGGCGGTGTGATAGGTGGGCAGCGTGATCAGGTGGTGGAAGATGCCCGCGCGGCGCGCGCCATCGGCCTGGAAGGTGCGGATGCGCTTGTCGGCGGCGATGCCGAGCTCAGTATCGTCATATTTGGCGTCCATCAGCTGGGCGCGATCATATTCGGACACGTCCAGACCTTCCTTGACCATCGCGTCATAGACCTGCTGGCGGAAGTTCAGCGTCCAGTTGAACGAAGGCGAGTTGTTGTACACCAGCTTGGCGTTGGGAACGACTTCGCGGATGCGGTCCATCATGCCCGCGATCTGCTCGACATGCGGCTTTTCGGTCTCGATCCACAGCAGGTCGGCACCGTTCTGAAGCGAGGTGATGCTGTCGAGCACGCAGCGATCCTCGCCGGTACCTTCGCGGAACTGGAACAGGTTGCTGGGCAGACGCTTCGGACGCAGCAGGCGGCCGTTGCGGTTGAGGATGACATCACCGTTGCGCGCGGTCGCGGGGTCGATCTCCTCGCAGTCGAGGAAGCTGTTATACTGGTCGCCGATATCGCCCGGCTCGTGGCTGACGGCGATCTGCTTGGTCAGGCCCGCACCCAGCGAGTCGGTGCGGGTAACGATGACGCCATCCTCGACGCCCAGTTCCAGGAACGCATAGCGGCAGGCGCGGATCTTGGCGAGAAAGTCCTCGTGCGGCACGGTGACCTTGCCGTCCTGATGGCCGCACTGCTTTTCGTCGGACACCTGGTTCTCGATCTGCAGCGCGCAGGCGCCGGCCTCGATCATCTTCTTGGCGAGCAGATAGGTCGCTTCGGCATTGCCGAAACCGGCATCGATATCGGCGATGATCGGCACGACATGCGTCTGGAAATTCTCGACCTGGGCGAGCAGTTCCTGTTCCTTCGCAGTATCACCGGCGGCGCGTGCCTTGTCGATGCCGCTGAACAGCAGGTCGAGCTCGCGCGCATCGGCCTGGCGCAGGAAGGTGTAGAGTTCCTCGATCAGCGCGGGCACGCTGGTCTTCTCGTGCATCGACTGGTCGGGCAGCGGGCCGAATTCGCTGCGCAGCGCGGCGACCATCCAGCCGGACAGGTAGAGATACTTGCGCTTGGTGGTGCCGAAATGCTTCTTGATCGCGATCATCTTCTGCTGCGCGATGAAGCCGTGCCAGCAGCCCAGCGACTGGGTGTATTGCGACGGATCGGCATCATAGGCGGCCATGTCCTCGCGCATGATCTTCGCGGTATAGCGGGCGATGTCGAGACCGGTCTTGAACCGGTTCTGCAGCTGCATGCGCGCGACGGATTCGGGGTTGATGCCGGTCCAGCGGCCCTGCTTGCTAGCAACGAGCTGTTCGTTGGCGCGGATGTGATCGGTATAGGACATGGGGCTTTCCTCTTGCGAATCAGGCAGTGTCACAAATTGACAGCTGATGCTGTTGATTTACGCGACATGAGCGAGATCACCGCATGATCGCTGCAAGAATCTTGTCTAATTGCGGCAAGTGCGAAGGCCCTGATTTGTCATCCTGTAAATTTATTCACAAAAGTCCACACCCTGCGCAACCGCCTTGATCTGTTGCACCGCAGCATTATATCGGGCCGCGCGGTGTCCCCCCACATGCTCTCGCCCCGGCGGAGCGCCATCCTTCATGGAATTCATCCGATGATCGCCAGAACCCTTGCGAGCCTTGCCCTGTTTGCCAGCGTCAGCACGCCTGCGCTTGCCCAGGCCGTAGCCGACCAGCCGCCCGCGCCTGCCGCAGAGGAACAGAAGCAGCAGGCCCCCGTGAAGCCCGGGCCGACGCCCGAACAGATGAGGCTTCTCGCCACCGCCGCGGCGATGTCGCAGTCGGTGTTTGCCAAGGATTTCTACATGACCGTGGGCCTGGGGGCAGGCATGGTGCCCAGCTACGAAGGCTCGGACCAGTATGTCTTCTTTCCCGCTCCGATCATCCAGGGCAGCTACAAGGGCTATAATTTCGCTGCGCGCGGCCCGGGCCTGTTCGTCGACCTGGTCAAGGACCCGGTGCTGCCCAAGGTGGAATTCATCGCCGGCCCCATGTTCCGCGTTCGGCCCGAGCGCAACAATCGCATCCGCGACGCCGTGGTCAAGCGGCTGGGCGACTTTCCGATCGCGCTCGAGCTCGGCGCATCGGGCGGGGTCAAGATCAACCGCATCTTCGGCCGCTTCGACAGCATGACCTTTACCACCGACGCGCTGTTCGACGTGACCGGGGTGCATTCGGGCGCGATCGTCACGCCGCAGGTCAGCTATAACCGGCTGCTCGGCACCAAGGGCGTGGTCAACGTCTCCGCCTCAGCCGATTTCGTCGATGGCGATTATGCCAATACCTATTTCAGCGTCGATGCCGCCGGCAGCGCTGCATCGGGTCTGCCGCGCTTCCGTGCCGATGGGGGATTGAAGTCGCTCCAGACCTCGGTCCTGCTCGGCCTGGACCTGTCGGGCAACGCGCTTGATGGCGGCTGGGGCGTGTTCGCGCTCGCCAGCTATTCGCGGCTGCAGGGCGATTTTGCCGACAGCCCGATCGTGTCGATCCGCGGCGATGCCAACCAGTATTTCGGCGGCGTCGGCGTGACCTACACCTTCTGATTTTCGGAAAGGCCCCGCGCGCCGGTGCGACGCGCGGGGCCTTTCATCCTCAGTTGTTGCCGCTGATCAGGTCGCCAAACGCGCCGAGCGCAGAGCCTTCGCCCCGGTTCTGACCGCCGCGCGGTCCTGCGGCAGCCAGCATCCGCCCGGCGAGCCGCGAGAAGGGCAGCGACTGGATCCACACATGGCCCGGCCCGCGCAGCCGCGCGAAGAACAGGCCCTCGCCGCCGAACAGCGAGGTCTTGATGCCGCCCGCCGAGACCAGGTCGAAATCGACATTGCCGGTGAACGCGGCGATACAACCGGTATCGACGTGCAGCTCCTCGCCCGCGCGCAGCTCGCGTTCGACGATCGTGCCGCCCATCTGCGCGAACACCATGCCGTCGCCCTCGAGCTTCTGCATGATGAAGCCCTCGCCGCCGAACAGGCCGGTGAGGATGCGCTTCTGGAAATGGATGCCGATCGACACGCCCTTGGCCGCAGCGAGAAAGCTGTCCTTCTGGCAGATCAGCCGCCCGCCATATTGCGACAGGTCGATGGGCAGGATCGATCCCGGCACCGGCGCACCGAAGGCGACGCGCGCCTTGCCAGAGCCCGTGTGCGTGAACACGGTGGTGAACAGGCTCTCGCCGGTGACGAGACGCTTGCCCGCGCCGAGCAGCTTGCCCATGAAGCCGCCGCCCTGGTCGTCGCTGCCATCGCCGAACACGGTGGTCATCTCGATCGAGGGGTCCTTCCAGACCATCGACCCGGCCTCGGCCACCGCACTCTCGCCGGGGTCGAGTTCGATCTCGACGAACTGCAATTCCTGGCCCTTGATCTCATAATCTATCTCATGCGCGGGCATGGTTCTCTCCTGTTGGTGCTGGGTAGCGCGATCCTAATCGCCGCCTGTGACAGCAGCAATGCGGTGGGTCATAGGCCTGTCGATTGGTCAGGGTCGAGGGCGCGCACCATGGTGCCATGAATTGGCGTCAGCTCGAGAAATAGACATACCAGGCGATCAGCAGCACCACGCGCGGCGCGAAGGACGACCCCGTCAGCGCGGCAAGCGTGATTGCGGTCACCGAAGCCGCCGCCCCGGTGGTCAGCGCGAGCAGCAGCGGCTCGCCCGATCCGCGCACGATCGCGGCGGGCAGCGCGAGCAGCAGCGACCATGCCAGCCCCGCAACAACAAACGCCGCCCGGCGCAGCATCGGCAGGGTCGCCGTGGTCGCGGTGAGCTTCAACAGCCCCCGCGCCTCGCAGCGCCCGGCCTGCGCGCTCAGGGCGAAGACGAGCAGCAGCAGCGCCGCCGGACTGCCGATATGCCGGTAATCGCCGAAAATCCCTGCGAGCGTCGCCGCCGCCGCGAGCAGCAGGAACAGTCGTCCTGCGCCGATCAGCCGGAACTCCGCCAGAACCAGCCCCAGCAGTACCGACCGTGCGGGCGGCGCCGGCGGCGCATCGGCGCGCACGGCCGCCGGTGGCCCGGCGGAGAGAAGCTTCGCAATGCGCCCCTGTCCGGCCTGCCTGCGCCCCGACCGGTGCGGGCGATAGATCAGCCCCGCGACCAGCACCAGCGCCACCGCAATCCCGATCCAGGCAAGGCGCGCGGCGATATAGCCCGGTGCGTGCAGCCCGGCGGCCACGTCGAGGTCGATGCGGCCGGGCTTGAGCGTGGCCGGGTCCACCCCGCCGATCTGGACGTTCATCTCGCCCGCAGGCTCAGGCCCGGCGAGCGGGCGGACGAAGCCCGGATGGTCGAACAGATTGGCGGTGAACGATGAAGGCTGGTTCGCTCCCAGCAGCGGCATGATGATCGAGGCCATCCACACGAAGAAATAGGCGAGATCCCCCAGTGCGCCACGCAGCCATGGCACCGCATCGAACAGGATGCGCAAGCTTGCGAGCGCGATCAGCGGCGGCGCGGCGATCAGCCAGAGCGGATAGGCGATCTGCCACAGGCTGTAGGGGCCGCTCACCATCAGCCAGCCGAGGAACCAGCCCGCCAGCGTCAGCGTGCCCAGCGTGCCGAGCAGCACCGCGGCATCGGCGGCGAACCGCCCCAACAGCATCGCGATGCGCGGCGCGGCGGTTACCTCTTCCACCTGCCAGGGCTGGCGGCGGTTGGTATTGGCGCGGAGGTAAATATAGCCGACCGGCAGCAACAGCGTCGTCACCACGATGCCCAGCCACACGCCCAGCATCGCCGATGTCAGCACCGGCAGCTGGTCGGCGACCGCGATCGCCACGCCGCGCCCGCTCTCGTCCGAGATCATGAAGCGCGCGCCCACCGGCGCGATCAGCAGCAGCAGCCACAGCCCCCAGCTGCGCCGATAGCGCGTGAGGCTGGTGACGAACGACGAGCGCAGCACCGCGCCCGGTTGCGCCGCCGGTTGCGCGCCCTGCATCATTGCGGCGCGACCCGGCCCTGGTCGACGCGCAGCACCTGCACCGCCTGGGGCGCGAGCGCATCGGCAAGGTGCGTGGTCATCACCACCACCGCCTCGCGCGCCCGCTCGACGATCAGCGCGCTGACCTGCGCGGCGGTCTCGCCGTCGAGCTCCGCCGTCGGCTCATCGAGCGCGAGCAGTCGCGGCGCGCCGAGCATCGCCTGTGCAAACACCAGCCGCCGCCGCATCCCGCCGGAAAAGGTGGCGATGCGGTTGTTGATATCGGCATGCAGCCCGATCCGCCCGGTAATCGCACCGAACTGCGCGTCCGCCGCGCGCGCCTCCAGCCCCTTCAACGCCGCCATATGCAACGCAAATTCGCGCGCGGTCAGGTCCTCGGGCAGATCGACCGCCTGCGGCGCATAGCCCAGCACCCCCCGCAAAGCCTTGCGCGCCCCCGGCAGCGCGACCCCATCCCACGCGACCGTCCCCGCATTGGGCTTCTCCGCCGTGGCGAGCAGCCTGAGCAAGGTCGACTTCCCCGCCCCGCTCGGCCCGACCAGCAGCGTGAGGCCCGTGGGAAAGGTGGCGGAAACGCCCTCAAGCACGCGCTTGCGGCCATAGGATCGGGAGATGTCGGTCAACGTCAGCATGGTGGTGTATTATAACGGCAATACACATAGAGCAAGCGGATTTCTCTGGCCTTGGCGGCCCGACCAGCCTAATCTGCACCCCATCCCCGGGGAGCCGAGCGGCTGAGAGGTGGGTTTGCGCCCCACGACCCGTTGAACCTGAACCGGCTGATACCGGCGGAGGGAGGGAGCGGCGTTGTCCATTCATGCGCCCGCATCCGCTCTCCCGCCGCACAAGGAGAGCATGATAATGGCTGATTTTCCTGCCCGCACCGAGATCGGCGTGACCACCGGGCCCATTCGCGGCAGCCGCAAGATCCATGTCGCGACCAAATCGGGCAGCGGCATCCGCGTTGCGATGCGCGAGATCGATCTCGCCGGCGGCGAGCCTTCGGTCCGCGTCTATGACACCTCGGGCCCCTATACCGACCCCAATGCGCATATCGACATCTCCGCCGGCCTGCCCGAGCTGCGCCGCGACTGGATCCTGGCGCGCGGCGATGTCGACCATGTGCCGCAGCGCGAGGTTCGCCCCGAGGATAACGGCCGGCTCGGCCCCGATCGCTCGGGCGGCGTGCCCCCCTTCCCCAATGTCCGCAAGACCGTGCTGCGCGCCAAGCCCGGCATGAATGTCAGCCAGATGCATTATGCCCGTCGCGGCATCATCACGCCCGAGATGGAATATGTCGCCGAGCGCGAGAATCTGGGCCGCGAGCGGCTCAAGGAATATCGCCGCGACGGCAACAGCTTCGGCGCGTCGATCCCCGATTATGTGACGCCCGAATTCGTCCGCGACGAAGTGGCGCGGGGCCGTGCGATCATCCCCAGCAACATCAACCATCCCGAAACCGAGCCGATGGCGATCGGCCGCAACTTCCTGGTCAAGATCAACGCCAATATCGGCAACAGCGCGGTCGCTTCCGACGTCGCGTCCGAGGTCGACAAGATGGTCTGGTCGATCCGCTGGGGCGCGGACACGGTGATGGACCTGTCCACCGGCCGCAATATCCACGACACGCGCGAATGGATCCTGCGCAACAGCCCCGTGCCGATCGGCACCGTGCCGATCTATCAGGCGCTGGAAAAGGTCGGCGGCATTGCCGAGGAGCTGACCTGGGAGATTTTCCGCGACACGCTGATCGAACAGGCCGAACAGGGCGTGGACTATTTCACCATCCATGCAGGCGTCCGCCTGGCGTACATCCCGATGGCGGCGAAGCGCGTCACCGGCATCGTCTCGCGCGGCGGGTCGATCATGGCCAAATGGTGCCTGGCGCATCACAAGGAAAGCTTCCTCTACGAGCATTTCGACGAGATCACCGAGATCATGAAGGCGTACGACATCGCCTATTCGCTGGGCGATGGCCTGCGCCCCGGATCGATCGCCGATGCCAATGACGAGGCGCAGTTCAGCGAGCTCTATACGCTGGGCGAGCTGACCCACCGCGCGTGGAAGTCCGACGTGCAGGTGATGATCGAAGGGCCGGGCCATGTGCCGATGCACAAGATCAAGGAGAATATGGAAAAGCAGCTGGAAGTGTGCGGCGAAGCGCCCTTCTACACGCTTGGCCCCCTCACCACGGACATTGCGCCCGGCTATGACCATATCACCAGCGGCATCGGCGCGGCGCAGATCGGCTGGTACGGCACCGCGATGCTCTGCTATGTCACGCCCAAGGAGCATCTGGGCCTGCCCGATCGCGATGACGTGAAGGTCGGCGTGGTCACCTACAAGCTCGCCGCGCACGCCGCCGACCTTGCCAAGGGCCATCCGGCGGCGCAGGTGCGCGACGATGCGCTGAGCAAGGCGCGCTTCGAATTCCGCTGGCGCGACCAGTTCAACCTGTCGCTCGACCCCGATACGGCCGAGGAATTCCACGACCAGACCCTGCCGGCGGAAGGCGCCAAGACCGCGCATTTCTGCAGCATGTGCGGCCCCAAATTCTGTTCGATGCAGATCAGCCAGGAAGTCCGCGACTTCGCCACCAAGCAGAACCAGGGCGTGGAAGGCTTTATCGCGACCGGCCCCAGCGGCGCGGAAACGGCGGCGGCGAGCCGCGAGGCAGCGCTGAAGGGCATGGCCGAGATGAGCAAGCTCTACGAAGACATGGGCCGAGAGCTGTATCTCGGTGCCGGTGGCCGTGAACATGATTGAGCGGGGCAGGGCGGCGCTGTTTTCCGCCGCGCTGGCGGCCGTCACGCTGGCAGGATGCGGCTCGCAGCCGTCTGCCGATCAGACAGATCGGGCGGCGGACGCAGCGGTCGAGCCGGAAAAGGGCGCAAAAGCCGCCCCTGACCCGGCCTCGGCCAATGCCGACGACAGGAAGACGCTTACGCTTGAGGGCTATGGCGGGCTGAAGATCGGCGAGCCGGTGCC
>NZ_LSIS01000045.1:0-6839 GCF_001556365.1 Blastomonas sp. CCH1-A6
TCTCGCCCCCGCCTCCGAATTCCCGCCGCCCTCGGCCAGCGACCCCGCCTATCTTCGGGGGCTGAATACGCCGCAGCGCGAGGCGGTGCTGTCCTCGGACGGGCCGGTGCTGGTGCTGGCCGGCGCAGGCACGGGCAAGACCGCGGCGCTCACCGCGCGGCTGGCGCATCTGATCGCGACGCGGCGCGCCTGGCCGTCGGAGATTCTCGCGGTCACCTTCACCAACAAGGCTGCGCGCGAGATGCGCGAGCGCGTCGGCAAGATCATCGGCGAGGCGGTGGAGGGCATGCCGTGGCTCGGCACCTTCCATTCGATCGGCGCGAAGATGCTGCGCCGCCATGCCGAGCTGGTCGGGCTGCAGAGCAATTTCACGATCATCGATACCGACGACCAGTTGCGCCTGCTCAAGCAGCTGATCCAGGCGGCGGACATCGACGACAAGCGCTGGCCCGCGCGCCAGCTCGCCGGGTGCATCGACCGCTGGAAGAACAAGGGGTTGAACCCGCACGAGCTCGATGCGGCGGAGAGCGAGCTCTACGCCAACGGGCGCGGGCAGGAGCTCTACACCGCCTATCAGGACCGGCTGAAGGCGCTCAACGCCTGCGATTTCGGCGACCTGCTGCTGCACATGCTGACATTACTGCGCACCGACCGCGCGGTGCTCGAGCAATATCAGCAGAAGTTCAAATATATCCTGGTCGACGAATATCAGGACACCAATTCCAGCCAGTATCTCTGGCTGCGGCTGCTCGCCCAGGCGCGCAAGAATATCTGCTGCGTCGGCGATGACGACCAGTCGATCTATTCGTGGCGCGGGGCGGAGGTCGCCAATATCCTGCGCTTCGAAAAGGATTTTCCCGGCGCGCGGATCATCCGGCTCGAGCAGAACTACCGCTCCACCCCGCACATCCTGGGCGCGGCCTCGGGGCTGATCGCGTCGAACAGCGACCGACTCGGCAAGACGCTGTGGACCGAGGTCGATGCGGGCGAGAAGGTGCGCGTGCTCGGCGTGTGGGATGGGCCCGAAGAGGCGCGGCGGATCGGCGAAGAGCTCGAAAGCCTGTCGCGGCGCGGGATCAGCCTCGACCGGACCGCGATCCTGGTGCGCGCGCAGTTCCAGACGCGCGAGTTCGAGGACCGGTTCATCGCGATCGGCATGCCCTATCGCATCATCGGGGGCTTCCGCTTCTACGAGCGCGCCGAAATCCGCGATGCGCTCGCCTACCTGCGCGTGGTCAACCAGCCGGCGGACGACCTGGCGTTCGAGCGGATCTTCAACACCCCGAAAAGAGGGCTGGGCGACAAGGCGCTGGAAAAGGTGCACCGGCTGGCGCGCGCGACCGGGCTGCCGCTCAGCGCTGCCGCGTTCCAGATCCTGGACAGCGATGAATTGCCCGCCCGCGCGCGCACCGCGCTGACCGCGCTGATGCGCGGCATCGCGCGCTGGCGCGACCTGCTCGCAACGATGAACCCGGCGGACCTGGCGCGGCAAATACTCGACGAATCGGGCTATACCCAGGTGCTCCAGGCCGAGCGCTCGGTCGAGGCCTCGGGCCGGCTGGAGAACCTGTCCGAACTCGCGCGCGCGATGGAGGAATATGAGAGCCTCGGGGATTTCCTTGAGCATGTGAGCCTTGTCATGGACAACGAGGCGGCGGCGGACGAGGCCAAGGTCACGATGATGACCATCCACGGCGCCAAGGGGCTCGAGTTCGAGCATGTCTTCCTGGCGGGATGGGAGGAGGGCGTCTTCCCCTCGCAGCGTGCGCTCGACGAGGGTGGCATGGCGAGCCTGGAGGAGGAACGCCGCCTCGCTTATGTCGCGATCACGCGTGCACGGGCGAGTTGCACGATCGTGCACGCGGCGAACCGGCGCATCTATGGCCAGTGGACCAGCTCGATCCCCTCGCGCTTCATCGGCGAGCTGCCAGCCGAGCATGTCGAGGAGGAAAGCTCGCTCACCGGCGGCGCGTCGCTGTGGCGCGCAGGGCTGTCCGAACGCGACGATCCGTTCGCGCATCTGGCGCGCGATCCCGAGCGCGCGGCGCGGCGCGGCCCCGGCTGGCAGCGCGCGGCGCAGGTGCCCGGCGGCTTCAACGCGATGCCGCAGCGCGTCGCCGAAGCGCGGTCGAGCGCGATCAGCCTGGGCAATGCCGGGCGCAGCGATGTCGAGATCGGCACGCGCGTGTTCCACCAGAAATTCGGCTATGGGCTGGTCGCCGAGAAGGAAGGCAACAAGCTGGAGATCGACTTCGAGAATTCAGGGCGCAAGCGGGTGATCGACAGCTTCGTCAGCCTCGCCTGAGCCCGGTATCGCGGGTCAGATACGCTCTGCCCGCGCCACCGATTCCGACGCGCGCAACGCCATGATGATCTGCATCAGATGGCCGACATCGTGCACTTCCAGGTCCGATTCATAGGTATGGAACGGCTGGTCGCGATTGGTCAGCTTGAGGTTGACGATGTTCGCCTTGTGATGGCTGAAAATGCCCGCCATGTCGGCGAGCGTGCCCGGCCGGTTGTACAGGATCGCGCGGATGCGCGCGGTCGCGCCATCCGAATCGCCGCCCCATGACAGGTCGATCCAGTCGGCATCGACCCCGCTGACCAGATTGAGGCAATCGATGGTGTGCACCTCGATATGCTGGCCCTGGCGGCGCAGCCCGACGATGCGGTCGCCGGGCACCGGGTGGCAGCATTCGGCAAGCTGGAAGGCGACGCCCGGGGTCAGCCCCTGGATCGAGATCGCCCGGTCCTGGCGCGGGAATTCGCGCAGCGCGGCCTGTTCGCTGCTGCTGCCGGGGACCAGCGCATCCATCAGATCGACATCGCTGATCTGGTTCTTGCCTACCGCGAGCATCAGCTCGGACTCGTCGTCCATGCCGAGCCGTTCGAGCGCCTGTTTGAGCGCCTTCTTGCCGATCTTGACCGGCAGGCGCCCGGCGATCTCGTCGTAGATCACCCGGCCGATGGCGATGGTCTCGTCGCGCTCCTTGTCGCGGACATAGCGGCGAATCGCGGCGCGCGCCTTGCCGGTGGTGACGAAGCCGAGCCAGCTGGTCTGCGGCTCCTGGCCTTCGGATTTCAGGATCTCGACGATATCGCCATTGGCGAGCGGGGTGCGCAGCGGCAGGTTGCGTCCGTTGATCAGCACGCCGACCGCCTTGTTGCCGAGGTTGGTGTGCACCGCATAGGCGAAGTCGATCGCGGTCGCGCCCTTGGGCATCTGGTGCAGCGCGCCCTTGGGCGTGAAGGCGAAGATGCGGTCCTGATACATCGCCATGCGGGTGTGCTCGAGCAGCTCGTCGGCATCCTGCGCGGTGTCGAGAATCTCGATCAGGTCGCGAATCCATCCGGCCTGGCCGTCGGGCCGCGTCCCGCCCTGCTTGTACGCCCAGTGCGCCGCGAGACCGAATTCGCTCTGCCGGTGCATCTCGTGCGTGCGGATCTGGATCTCGACGCGCATCGACTGGCCGTGGATGATCGCGGTGTGCAGCGAGCGATAGCCGTTGCGCTTGGGGGTCGAGATATAGTCCTTGAACCGGCCGGGGATCATTTTCCACTTGCGGTGGATATGGCCCAATGCGGCATAGCAGTCGTCGATGCTGTCGACGATGACGCGGAAGGCGATGATGTCGGTCATCTGCTCGAACGACACGTGCCGCTCGGCCATCTTGCGCCAGATCGAATAGGGGTGCTTCTCGCGACCGCTGATCTCGGCGGTCAGGCCGTGCGCGGCGAGCTCTGTCTTGAGCGATTCGGCGATGGTTTCGACCTGGTTCTCGCCGCTCGCCTTGATCTGGTCGAGCCGACCGCAGATCGTTTCATAGGCTTCCGGTTCGAGCTCGCGGAACGCGAGCATCTGCATCTCGCGCATATATTCGTACATGCCGACGCGCTCGGCGAGCGGCGCGAAGATGTCCATCGTCTCGCGCGCGATGCGCTTGCGCTTGTCGGCGCTGGAAATGAACTTGAGCGTGCGCATGTTGTGCAGCCGGTCGGCCAGCTTGACCAGCAGCACGCGCAGGTCGTTCGACATGGCGAGCAGGAACTTGCGCAGGTTCTCGGCCGCGCGCTCGTTCTCGGTCTGCGCCTCGATCTTGGAAAGCTTGGTCACGCCGTCGACCATCTCGGCCACCTTGGGGCCGAAGAGCCGTTCGACCTCCTCGATCGTGGTCAGCGTGTCCTCGACCGTATCGTGCAGCAATGCGGTGATGATGGTCTCGACGTCCATCTTCAGGTCGGTCATCAGACCTGCCACCTCGATCGGATGGCTGAAATACGGGTCGCCGCTGGCGCGCTTCTGGCTGCCATGCTTCTGCACGGAAAACACATAGGCGCGGTTGATCAGCGCCTCGTCCGCATCGGGGTCGTATTCCTTGACCCGTTCTACCAGTTCATATTGTCTAAGCACCTGGTGAATGTCGGTGCTTTGCAAGCAATTGCAACAGAAAAACGCGCCTGTGCGAGGGGCCATGGTCGGGGTCGCTTGGGGCAAGGGACCAGGGCATCAAGGGGGTTCTCGCACAGGCGCGGCAGGTTTGCCGGGCGGCAGGGTCATGCGATGTGGGAGTATCGCAGGTCCTGCCACCCGACCGGAAGCGGTTCGATCGATCAGCCCTTGGCGTTGCAGGTAGCGAGCTCTTCGCCGGCCATCGCTTCGCTGCGGGTTGTAAAGGCGGTCACATCCCCCATCTTGCGAGCAAGGCGCGTGCAGGCGTTGATCGGGCGCGAGGTCGCCTTCGATCCGGTGCAGACGGTGCCTTCGCACTGCCACACGACGCCCTGGATGATCTTGGTGGTCTTTTCGACGGGCGCGGCGAGTTCTGCGGTGAAATAGCTGCTGCCCGGAGCCTGGGCGCTGGCGGTGCTCGCCTGCATCATCACCATGCTCGAAAGCGAGGCGGCGGCGACAAAAGCGATCTGGGTCAGGGTCTTGGTGAAGCGGGGCATGGCGTGTCCTTTCTAACGGTTTTCCCGGGGAGGAAATCGGCGGGGTGCAATTTCAGTTGCGAATCACTACCTATACGAATAGGTTTCGAGTTGCAACTAGAAACTGAATTTTCATTGGCAAGGCCGCATTTTTCGATAAGATGGCGGTTTGAAACTGGATTTGATGATCATGACCCACGGCAACCCCAACAAACTGCGCGAACCGCTGGCCGAGATTGCGGCCTGTTGCAGCCTGCCTCAGGCGCTCGAGACGATGGGTGAGCGCTGGTCGTTCATGATCCTGCGCGCCTCGTTCAATGGGCTGCACCATTTCGAGGAATTTCTGGAAGAGCTGGGCATTGCCCGCAACATCCTGTCCAACCGGCTGACCCGCCTGGTCGAAAGCGGCATCCTCAAGCGAGCGCCCTGTGTCGATGATCGGCGCAAGATCGAATATCGTCTGACCGACAAGGGGCTGGACCTGCTGCCGACGATGATCGCGCTGCGCCAATGGGGCGAGAAATGGGAAAGCGGCGTGCCGTCCAACCCGGTGCTGGTCGACGAGCGCGATCGCCGTCCGATCCAGCCGATCTCGATCCGCGCGCATGATGGCCGCGTGCTGACGCACCACGACCTGTGCTGGATCGATCTGGCTGATCTGAACGCGGCTGATGGCGACGACAATGACCACGATGGCGTGGTCAAGCGCATCGCGAGTATCTGAGCGCGCGCCAGCGGACGCCGCTGGCGAGCGCTGTCGGGTTCAGCTCGTCGCGCGGACGATCAGTTCGGGCTCGAGCTGCACCGGTTCGCAGATTTCGCCATCGATCTGGCGGAACACCATGTCGACCAGCATCTTCGCGCCGGCCTGCAGGTCCTGGCGGATCGTGGTCAGCGGCGGATTGGTGTGCGCCGCCAGCATGATGTCGTCATAGCCGACGACAGCAACATCGCCCGGTACCGACAGGCCGTGCTCGGACAGCGCCCTTAGCGCGCTCATCGCCACCACATCCGAGGATGCGAAAATGCCGTCGATGCCGGGATTTTCGTCAAGAAACGCGCTCGCCGCGCTATAGGCAGCCTCGGACGTGAGATGGATCGGCAGCGTATGCACGCTGTGCGACAGCCCTGCCTCGGCACAGGCCTGGAGGAATCCCTGCTGGCGCTGGCCAAATTCGGGCGGACTAGGATTGCCCAGGAACAGCAGCTTGCGCTTGCCGCGTTCGATGAGGTGCCGTCCGGCGATCAATCCGCCGCGGACATTGTCCGACCCCACGGTGACATGGCGCTGGCCCTCGATCCGCGCGCCCCAGACCATCAGCGCGCGGTGCCGCTCGGCGGCCGCCTCGAGCACCTTCATCTGGTCCGACTGGCCGATGACGATCGCGCCATCCACCCTCCCGGAATCGAGCAGATCGTCCAGCCAGTGATCGCCTGACGGAATGACGCGCGAGAGCAGCAGGTCGAAATTGCGCTCGGTCAGCGCATCGGCGAGATAGCCGAGCATGGTCATGAAGAACGGATCGGACGGGTGCTGATCGACCTCATGGCCCATCGGCATGACCACGCCGATCGCCTGCGCACGACGCAGGCGGAGATTCTGGGCGACCTGATTCGGCTTGAAGCCGTGCAGGCGCGCCAGTTCGACCACGCGTTCGCGCGTCTTGGCGTTGATGATCGTCTTTCCTGCCAGCGCCCGTGACACCGTGGACACCGACACTCCAGCGAGCTCCGCGAGCTCCTGCATCCCGATCTTGCTGATGGTACGCGCCTTTCCCCAAAGATGCTGCGCCGCCCCCTGCCAATGGTTCTAGACACTTGGCGATGAACCGTCGAGCGTCTTGTCAGCTTCAGCTTGCGTTTTCGCTACTCCTTCTGTATTAATACAGCAACACACACAAGGAGTA
>NZ_LSIS01000449.1:0-442 GCF_001556365.1 Blastomonas sp. CCH1-A6
ATGCCGATCGAGCGCAGCGACCTATGGGCGCCAATGGCCGGTGGCAGCTGCCACCACCGCCAGTCCAAATTGCTGCATCTACTCGGGCGGTTTCCTTTGGGCGTTGCTGTCTGACGGATACGAACTGCGCATCGCCACTAATGCGGGCAAGCAGAAAACCGGCCTTCGGCCTTGGGTTTCCGCAAGCGGACCCTCCCATTTTCAGCTTGCCCGCGTGGCTCAGCTCCGCCGCAAAAAATCCGTCAGCAACGCTTATCCAAAGGAGACTACCATGCAGAACATCGCTGAATTTCGGATCATCGGCCGCGTTGGCAGTGTCGATACGACCGATAAAGTCACCCACGTTTCCGTCGCCGCGAACTACAACCGCAAGGATGGCGATGAATGAAGTTAGCGTCCGCGCTCGTGGTGTAATTTTCGGTGGAGATTTAGGTGCTGCTGG
>NZ_LSIS01000450.1:0-16377 GCF_001556365.1 Blastomonas sp. CCH1-A6
AGCAGCACCTAAATCTCCACCGAAAATTACACCACGAGCGCGGACGCTAACCCAAAATGCCCGAAGACCTTGCGCTAGAATGCAAAAACTCAGCTTTCCAGCATACGCTTTTCGTAAACCGTCTTGATCGCGCGGCCATCCCACACATAGCAAAGGTGCCGCTCCTGTCGGAAATTTGCCAACAGTCTAGGCCGAAACACAGCGGCACATTCGCCGTCAGGATCGCGGACGCTTTCATAGACCATCCCGTCCGACCCTCCATCGCGCAAGGTCCGCGCGGTTTCCTGAGACACGGCATAGCTGCTCGGATGGTACAGTGCTGGCAGCGCCTCTCGCTGCCCGCGGATGTCATGCAAGGTGGCATCAATATCCACAGCATAAACCCGCATGTCGAGTTCCTGCGCCGGTTCGTCGGTGGCCTCAAGGAAATGCGTGCGGTGATGGCGGGTCTCGGCGATTTCGGTTGCCAGTGTTCGTCCGGCATAGAAGACGCCGTAGCTGCCGTCGGTGAAGCGGTCGCCGACCGGATTGAGGTGGGTGAACGCCGCCATGATCGGCGTGGAACCGCGGCCTGAGACACGGTCTTCAGGCGGCACGAGCGACAGCTCGCCTGCCTCGTCGCGCAGGCGGTCGTTGGTCATCGCCTCGATGGCATAGACCGCTTCGAGATCGGCAGGATCGGCAACCGCCTCGAACAGCGAGATCGGGGGAAATCTGCTGGGGATGATTCGGTAGCAGGGCGTCCAGCGGACTTCAGACGTGGGAATGTCCACGGGTCAGCCGCGCTGCCCGTCAACATACTGACGCACGACATAGAGGTCGGCGACATTGCCCGACATCATCCGGTCAAGCGCCGAGGCGCCGCCGAAAACTTGCGCCTTGTTGGGTTTGCGCACCCACTCATCGGCCGTCTTGGGCAGCAGGATTTGCAGGCCTTTGTAGATGCCCATGACATAGGAAATTCGCTCCAGCGCATCCTTGGGCAGCGCCGCGACCACACCGCGCTTCCATGACTGAAAGGTCGAACGACTTTCCAGACCGAGCAAGCGCATTTGCTCCTGCTCTTTCAGGCCCCAGGCATCAGCAATGCGGAAAAACGTCCGCAGGGCCGGCCCCGTCAGATCCTTGCGATCAAGTCCCTTTGCAGGCGCTTTGGCTGCAGCTTGGATACCCATGTCGGCACATCCTTTCATGGCTTCATATGCTCATATTCTGCACAAAAGTCAATATGAGAGCTGATATTGCACATTTCTACCTGTGTGCTTCAGCGAGAGCCCTCTGCTGTTGCCCGTCCGCTGTCCAAGGCGACGACGCCACTCTATCAGCCAGTGGCTGCGTGAGAGGGATGATTGCTGCTGCGTTCCACGCAGTGATCCGGCGGGGAGGAGGCCTCCGACTTTTGGTCGATGAAAACGGAGATTGCGGACTGACGTTCGTTCTCCGGTGGCGCGAAAACCACCCCTGTTTGTCGCCTGTCTGCGGGTCTCGTCACGCCTAATGCCGTCAACCCCGTGCGGGGTTCGCCCTTCGCTGACGCTGCGGTGACGGCGGCTCCCGGCCCCTTCTTTTGGCGCCATCGGGGATGGTCCCCGACCACCTTTAGGAGAAACGACATGGCTACCATCGCAAACCTCACTGTGAAGTCCGACGACAGCTTCGAAGGCAACCTCGCAACGCTGACCGTCTCCGCACCGATCGCCATCATCCCCAACAACCGCAAGACCAAGGACAGCGAACCCGACTACCGCATCGTCAGCCGCAAGAACGGCTTCGAACTGGGCGCAGGTTGGAAGCGCTTCTCGCAGAACACCGGCGCCGAATATGTCTCGGTCTCGCTCTCGGCTCCCGAATTTGGCACGATTTACGGCAATATCGCCAACGCGCCGGGCGATGATCCATCGAAGAAGGTCATCATCTGGAACCCGCCGAGCTGAAGCACCAGCGACGGCCCCGCCTCCGGGCGGGGCCATAGCATTTGTCAGCAATTCATCGCGCATCAGTTGAGACAAAATGACGGGCGTGCGTGAAAATCTCACTCTTCAACGCACGCCCGCCTCCATCGTGCGCCCAAAGCACGCACGCGGTCGGTCCATATGACGGCCGACCTGGTGGGCTTCTTGCGGGTTCGCCGCCATGCCCACCGCCATGCTCGATCCGCCCCTCAGTGCGGCGTCTCCCATGGTCCCCGCGCTTATCGGGTCCGGGTCCCCATTCTCTCATTCCGCGTTGGGCGTGGCCAGACGGCCAAGACTGTCTATCTCCGCAATGCGCTGAAACTCGGTCAGGTATTCCGCGCGGTGAACCGAGAGCCAACGGACGATGCGCGCGTTTGCCAACAGCTTTCCGAGATAGCCCCGCGCGAAGGTCAAATGGAGGTTGTCGATGCCGTAGGTTTCCTCGACCGATTTGACCTGCGTTTGCAGAGCGGCAAGCTCGCGCTCCATCCGGCTGATCTGCTGGCTGGTCGGGCCAGTCACGTCGGGCTTGCGCGCCTTCTTGCCTGCGGGAACCAGCTGCTCTTCGGTCGTCGCCGCGAGCAGCGCGCGTGCGAACATCAGCGAGAAATTGTTCTGCCCGATCATCAGGTCCGCTGCCTCAATCTGCCGCAGCGCTGTCATGCGTCGCAGCAGATCGAACACCTTCATCGAGCAATTGGTATCCTTGAGGGCATCGGCTGCCTCGGTGCAGATGCCATCGAGCAGGCGGAAGCGCGCGCGGATCGACTGCACTTCGAGACCGAGCGCGTCGGCGATGACGGCTTCGGTCACCCCGCGCTCGATGGCGCGCACGATCATCCGATGTTCCTGAACCGGTGGGAGGCGGTTGACGCGCTTGTTGTAGGTGTAAGTCTCATCGTCATTGGCGACGAGGCACTCAACCGTCGGAATTTCGAGCTGGCGCAAGGCTTCGACCCGCAGATGCCCATCGAGCAGGAAATACTTGCCCGCATTCTTGGGATCGGGCGCGACTGCGGGAGCTTCGACAATCCCGATCGCCTTGATCGAACTAAGGATCTGGGCGAACTTTTTGCTCTCGCGCACGCCCTGCTGGAGTATCTTCAACGGAACGAGCTGATCGAGTGCGACGGTGACGGTCTCGCGTTCAAAGCCGAGCCGGACACGGTGATCCGAGCCGGGTTCCATGTCTGGTGTGTTGGGTTCGGACCAGTCAGTCATCGCTCTCACCTGCAATTCGCATGGCAAGCGCGCGCGGCATCGTCTCGAGCGCCTCGGCACGCAGCAAGGTCAGAAATCCGTCGTCGCCCAGCAGATCCTTGATGGCCTCGACGATGAACAGCAGCCGGGTCTGTGTGAAATCGGACTTCTTGACGAGCAGGCGCTGCTTCTCCGATTCCCGCTGGTAAACCTGCATGAGGTCACTCGCGGTCAACTTGCGATTTGCGGAACGCCGACCGAGCTTTCCTGCCGGCATCGATTTGTTGTGCCCGCGCATCCGCAGCTCGAGTAGCCTTCGCACCGAAGCCAGCTTCTTGCCGCGCAGCTTGCCTGTCTCATAGGCATCGAGCAGCAGGTTCTGCGATTCCTCGGATTCCGCGCGGGAGATTTCCATTGCCAGGCTGATCGGGATGAGACCCGTTTCCACCGCCGCAACGAGCCGTTCCTCGCCCCGCTCCAGCAGCGAGACGATCATGCTGACCCATGAACTGCTGACCCCGATTTTTTGCCCGATCTGGGTTTCATTATACCCGCGCCCGCGCAGGGCGCCGATCTCGCGCATCACGTCGATCGGGCGCGGCGTCCGGCGTGCGATGTTCTCGACCAGGCTCATCACCAGACAATCGCTCTCGCTCGCCTCGATGACGACTGCGGGAATTTCCGTCTGGCCCAACATCTGAAATGCTTCGAGCCGGCCTTCGCCGCAGACGAGATCATAGCGAGGCCCGCCCGGACCCTGATGGCGACTCACGGTGATCGGCCGCTTCAATCCGATCGACTCGATGTTGTTCACGATCTCACGGTGCTGACGCTTGTTGCGCGAGCGCGGATTGAGCACGGTAATCTTGGAGACCGGGATCATCTCGATCTGCTGGGGGCGCATAACGGGCATCAAGCAGCCTCCGGAATGGCGACGGGCGCCGTGATGTCATAGAAGAAATCCAGCGTGTCGAAGCGATAGGCGTCGAGGTGCAGGTCGTTATCTTCAGCCAGCCGCAGCCGTTCGCTTGCGACGTCAATTCTCGGGAACAGATAATAGTCAAACGGCGCGCGGTTGTGCATGTCCATGCGCACAACGATGGTAATGTCTGCGAGGTGGCTGGTGTCGAAGCGGATCTTCCACCGCAGGAGGCCGGTCGGTGTCGGTGTGCAGCGCACCAGAACAATGGCGAGGCTGAACTCGCCATTCACGCGGATGCTGTCGCTGGCGAGGTCCTGCCAGGCATCGCTCCCCTGGGCGTGAAGGCCAGTCAATATGTCGCGGACAATGTCAGGGTGCAGGCGGCGGAGCGCCTTGTTGATTGCAACGTAGCGGTAATCGCGCTCCGGCGAAAAACCCACCAGGCTGTAAGCGCGCAGGAGACTGCCAAATCGCAAGCTGAAGGCGCTGCTCGACGGCAATCCTTCGCATTCGTCGATAATGATGCCGGACAGCAGGCCTTTGCTGGCGTAGAGTCCTCGCAAAGCTTCCAGCATCTCCTCGTCGGACAGGCGGAACGAGCGCGCAGCGATAATCGAATGGGCCGCCTCGAACAGCTCCCGTTCAACGATCCCCTCGAATGCGCCCTGTGACCTGATCCACATGTCCGGGGCATTGCGAACCCGCTTCTTCTTCAGCTTGAAAGAACGGCGATTCCAGACATTGTCGCCGACATATTTTTCATTGATCAGGAGCTGGTGGACAGTGCCGCGCGTCCACGGACGCTGGAGGTCGGACAGGATGCCGCGATCATTCAGATCCTCGGCAATCTCGCGTTCAGTTCGTCCGTCATGGACGAAAGCCCGGTATATCTCGTGCACCACGCCGATTTCTTCTGGCGGTCCGGGTGTCAGGATGACGCGGTCGGTCTGGAGACTCTTCTGCTCGCCGCGGCCGAGAACCGCCTTGGTGTTGCCGTGCTCATCTATCAGCGTCCGGCGCAGGCCGAAACCGGCGGGACCGCCCTGGCGATAGCCCTTCTCGATGAGCCGCCCCTGGCCGGCGAAAACCTTGACCGAAAGCTCGCGGCTGTATTCGCCAGCCATGGCGCGCTTGAAGCCCTTGAACATGGTGCTCATCGGTGACCCGTCATTCTCGAACTGTTCGGCGCAATAGGCGATCTGAATTCCGGCCCGGCGACAGATATATTCGTAGTAGGCGCTCTCGTCCGCGTCCTGGAAACGGCCCCAGCGGCTGACATCATAGACCAGGATCATCTCGAAGTCGGCGACGCCTGATTCGACGTCAGCGATCAGTCGCTGCAGTGAGGCGCGGCCATCGATCGAAAGGCCGCTTTTGCCGTCGTCGGCATAGGTACGGACGATTTCGATGCCCCGAGACGCCGCATAGTGGCGGATCGCGTCGGCCTGATTTTCGGTCGAGTATTTCTGATGGTCGGTGGACATCCGGACGTATTCGGCCGCCCGCACGGTGGGCTGCTGTTCGGCGTCGCTTGGCGCGTCTTCTTGATCCCAACTCGCCAATGCGCGCCCCTTTCGAAATCCGGACTGCAGTGGCCAGGGCGGCCAACCGCTGCAGCGCGAAACACGGACCTCTCCGGCATTCCCGCACTCTCAACAGTATATGTGGGAAAGGACCGGAAGATGTTGCCGAAAAAGGGCAGGAAGTTGCCAGCATGGGAAGGCGCGCTCGCCAGCCGCCAGGCCTATGCCGAAGTCATCGCCAATCTGCTGCGCAAGGAACATGGCGATACGCATCGCGCGGTCAAGCAACTGATGCGTCTGACCCATGCGAGTGAGCGGTCCGCCAAGCACTGGATGGCCGCGCAACATGGACCAGACACGGTCTTCTTCTTGCGTTTGGTTGCGACGTCTCCGGTCATCCGGGCGTTCGTCCTGGGCATCATCGAAAGCCAGCAATCGTCTTCGGCGGAGGCTTCCAAAATAGGGCCGGGCATAACATCGTTCGGGCAAGGCCACCGGGAAGAAATGTCTGCGGGCAGATATTGGCCGAATTCTGACACTATAAATGACCCTGAAAGTGGCCCTGTAAATGACCCAATAACGAGCGGGCTCAATGAGCGTCAGCGCTGGATACTCGACCGAGTCGCGCGCGGTTTATCGACGAGGGCGCGCGATGTTGCCGCGCATTGGCGGGTGAGCATCAAGTCGGCGCGGCGCGATCTTGCCGGACTGTGCGCCTGCAATCTCCTGCACTTTGTCGGTGCCCGGAAAAATGGACGCTATCACCTCGTTCGCGCGTGAACGCCGATGATGCCGGTAGGCCCATGCCTGGCGCGCGGAAGGCAACGATAGATCGCTGTCCTTTCGGCGGGTCTGTAGTTAAGATCGATGCCATGAAACGTGACATGGATCTGGTCCGCAACCTGCTGCTGGAGATCGAGGACGGTCGGCGCGCATTCGATTTGTTGACGCCGGAGATCGCCGAGATACTCGGCGAAGATGGTGCAGGCAAAATGCCGCGCGAGCAGGCTGAGCTGATCGAATACCATCTGGCTCTGCTGGACGAGGCGGGTCTCATCACGATTCAGGCGAAGCTGTCCGGTGCGGTCTGGCAGATCGGTCAGATTACCTGGGCCGGCCATGACTTCCTCGACACCATCCGCGACCCTGCCATCTGGCGCGAGACAAAGGCCGGGGCCAAACAGGCTGGCGGTTTCAGCATCGAACTCCTGAAGGCGCTCGCCAAAGGGCTGATCAAGAAGAAGATTGAGCAGCACACCGGCGTTGAGCTGGACCTGTAGTCGCGGTGGCGGTGGGCCGGTCATCAGACACGCCTGAACTTCAGTGATGCTGTTTGCCTTTGTCCAAGAACTCATCGAATGACGCGTAGCAGCGATGTCCCTCCGCATTCCGCATCCGGCCCAGCCGGGTGCGCGTAATTCTTTGTTGAAGGTAGGCGCAGACGCTGCCGAACCGATCATCCGGGATGAGTTCGAGCTTCGAGCCAAACTCTTTCGTGATGTTTGCATAGATCACCGCGGGCCGAAATTTTTCGGTACGATGCGGAGCCCACGAGGCGAATTCATTATACTGCTTCGCGAGATACTTCGTGTACCGTACCATATCGCGATCAGCACCGATGGTCCCTGCAAGGGGGGCCATCGTGACACGGGACCGCGGCTGACGAATGCTGACATTGGAGCCAGCGCCGACAATGACCACGGTGCCCTTGTTGTCGGGGATTGTGATGCGGTCCATCGCATCAAGAAGGCGCTTTGCTGAAAACCTGTCCGCTGTCCTCTCTGGACGGCCAGCCAACTGCTCGTGCTCCTGCTTCATCGCGAGGAGCTTGGCCACGGAGAATTCAATCGTGTCTGAGTCGATCAGCTTGTGATGACGACGACATAGCAGGATGAGGTTCTCGTAGCCGTGCCGCTCCACATCGGTTTGGTCGGGATCATAGCGTTCACCACCTGCTTTGCTGGCGCGAATATGGCAGATTTCGCCCATGTTGATGCCGGCCATCCCTGGGCTGTCTTCGATGATGAGCGCAGTACAGCCGGAAAAGGCACAGCGATTGCCCGACATGGCGTAGAGGCGTTGAATGGCCCGGATCGAAGGCTTCGGCATTGGCCTTGCTCGCTATTCAGATCTCGATGGGGACCTCGACCAGCACGGGGACCAACGCGGAAATTGGCGTGTGAAGGTCGACTTCAACGCCCGGCGTCTCAAGGCTGATCACAAGCGCGTAGCGCGCCTCTTGGTCATATCTTCCGAGCGATTTGCGCTCTCGCCACCATCCCGAGATCGGATGGACATATAGAGCATTGCGGGCGGCAAGTTCGACAGCAGGCCCCTCCCAGATGTCGACATGCAGCGAACCCGACGAGATCTGCTTTTCGCCAAATAGCCAGCCGTCGTTCGTTTCATTGACCGCGCGCGGAGCGTCTTTGTCGTATCCTTCGGCATTGTTGCGGCGATTGAAGTTCCCAATCGTCTCACGTGAGCGTTTGAGATCGAAACGTAGGCCGAAGGACTGGTAGCGTGCCGGGTCCAGATTGGTGGCAAAGCTGGGGTTGGGTTCCACGAAATAGGAGAGGGCAACTTTTAAACTCACCCGAGTGTTGTCGAGCGCCTCAAGCACATCCTGGGGCCAGGGGAGCTGATAGATATGCGACTCGTTGAATCGCACGCTGCTGCCTTCCATGCGGAACGGACGTATCGTGTTTTGTGCGACCAGGGCGAGATCATCGATGGCCGACGCCATCGCACGCCCCAGATCGGGGATACCGTAACCGAACCGCCTGAGGCAGTCGGCCTTTTCTCGCTTTGTCGCGCACTGCGCGACGAGTTGATCCATGTGCCCGGTCCAACGGGCACTATGCACCATCAGCGCACGGATCGTTTCCGGCCAGTAATGCGGGTAGGCCGCAGTCAGCTGAGCTGCCATTCGGGCCGCCTGAGCGGTTGCGGCACTTGTCGCCCAAAATGCGTCCAGCGGCTTCTGGGCGACGAGGCGGGAGGCCGTAAGGAGGGAAAGGGAATCGAGTCCCGCTACCGCTTCCGCACCGCACGGGCTGAGCGCCCTGTTCCCGGCCTCGAAGACGAGTTCGGGTTTGAACGGAGATTGGCTGGTGTCCCAGAGGAAGGATGTCCGGCTGTAAGGACTGACGGCACCAACCGGTGCCATCGTGGTCCAACCGTCGTAGCCTGCCTCGCCGATCGCGGTCTTGTCCGTATATCCGCCGATCGTGAGGGCATTCCACGCCTGGGACGGGTCTTCTGCCGGGAAAGCATCAGCATCTGCGATTTCGGCGGCAATGGAATTGTCGGGAATATTACCAGCAGAGAGCAGTATCAGCCGCCGAGGCGACGGATTTTCGTCATCGTCCGACTCCGCTCCGGCCGCCGCCTGGTCGATGGCCGCGCTCCACGCCGTCGCGTCTGATCCGCTGCGCCCCTCGTTGGTGACCGCCATGCAGAAAACACGGTCACGATCCGGGTTGTTGATCTCCGCGAGCAGAATGGCGCTTTGGGTGATCGGTCCATAGGAATGGGGATCATTGTCCGGCACACCGGGAGGGGGCAGAATCTTGACTGATTCCAGACGGTGGGTGAGCTCGACTGGCTGATCGCTCGCGAGTGGACCGACAAGATCCCCATGCAAGGCAAGACCCGCCATGCCGGTCCCATGGCCAGCGCCGTGTTCGTGATCGTCTCCGCCCCAGGCCGTGTCGATCGCCATCAGATTTTCTGTCGACAAAGCGGGTTCTATCAGGGGATGCGCCCGATTGACCCCTGTGTCGAGCAGGCAGACCGCCGGCGCGTCATTGCCGGGCCAGGTTACACGCTCTGCGAGATCATCGATAAATGCAGGAACGTCGTCCTTCAGGTCCCGGGTAAACACCAGCGGGCTGTCGCTCGCGCGACGCAGCTCCGAAATGCCTGCGGTTGCGAACAGCAACATCTCGATTGATGCGCGCCGTCCGTATGCCGGGATCACCGTCGTCTCCGGAAAACGCAGAAAGGTGTCGGGGTTGCCGACATGCAGCCCCAAAACCGCGGCGCTGCCCAGAACTCTGTCGATGCGATCGTTGAAGCACCAGAGCGCCCACCACATCTGCGCTTGGGGGTCTTCCGGCAATGCCTCGGGAGCGTCGCGCCAGAAACTTTGCAGGCGTGCCGCGCGAATGTGCTCGATCGGTTCGACCCGGGTCTTCTTGGGCGGCGAACCCTTTTCGCTCAGTTCCCCGTTTGTGTAGTCCTCAAAGACTTGGGAAAAGGCATCGCGCATGTCATCCGGGACAAACAGGGCAATGCGGCGCACGCCGTTCTCGTCGACGATTTCGGCCGCTTGCCGTGTGCCTTCCCTTTGCCGTTCAAGGTTGGTGGCGCCGGTGCCCCGATTGAGTTCAACCTCAATGAAAACGCCGCCAGCAGGCTCAAGGTCCACTGGCTGTTCGGGCAGGCCGCGCTGTCCGGCCTCAGCTTCCGCAAAGGCATTGCCAATTTCCGCGATGAGGCGGAGACCGTGATCCGCACGCACTCTGTTTAGCGCGCGCTGCCGTGCGTTGCTGCCTGGCGACTTGAAGGTACGTCGCTGGGCAAGCGGAGTGATATCGATGTGCGGTCGGTTGTGTTCGCTCACAGGACTCAGAGCTTCACCGCAAACGCCGTTCGCATAGCCTGGCGCTCAGTGAGCTTGGCGACGACCTCCTGGGTGGTCGTCTGCTTCCTCTGCTCGAGGATCGCGGTCTTGACGACTTCATCCGCAGCGCGGGCGACTTCGGCCTGGCTAAGCCCACGCGCCGCCTGCTCGATCGCGGCCCATCCTGCGCGCTGGAACTTGAGGGGTTTTAGGTTGGCCTTGATCACCGCGCGAATCTGCGCTGCGGTCGGCATCTCAAATTCGAGCACGTCGTCGAACCTGCGGAGGAGCGCCCGGTCCAGCAGCTCCGGATGATTGGTGGCTGCGATGATCGGGCTGTCCGTCGAGGTTTTCTCTTCCATGAACTGGAGGAAGCTGTTGAGGACGCGACGCATTTCAGCGACGTCGTTGGTCGCGGTGCGATGACCGCCGACAGCGTCGAATTCATCGAACAAATAGACCCCGCGCCGACGCCGGGTCTCATCGAAAACCAGACGCAGTTTTGCTGCGGTCTCACCCATATAACGGGTGATCAGTGTTTCGAGTCGAATGATAAAGAGCGGAAGCTTCAGCTCACCTGCGATCGCCTCTGCCGTCATGGTCTTGCCGGATCCCGGGGGGCCGACGAACAGCAGGCTTCTTGACGGAACCTTGCCATGTTCGCGCAGCCAATCGCGTTTGCGCTGCTGCAAGAGCATCCCATTGAGCCGCTCGGACACCGACGCGCTCAGAACAACGTCCTGAAGATCAACCACAGGATCGCGATAGTCTAGCAGTCCTTCGAGATCGCCGCGCGGGGCAGCAAAAGATACGGGAATAGACGCCTTGACCCCGCCCGCGCCGCGCGCGGCATCGACTGCGGAACGAAGTTCATTCGCAGTGTCACGGTGCCCTTGACGGGCTTCCGATGCGGCAACTTGCAAGGCAATAGAATAGAACTGCGCGTCGTCACCTTCCGCGCGACTGCGTAACATCGCCAGTATTTGCTTGGCGTTTGACATCTACTCTACTTTCCATCCCCTCGCGTCGCAAACCTGTGACGCGAACAGCGATACGTTATGCTTCCTGAAAATTGAAGCGCGATTGTTGTCCCGGGGCCATCCGACCGCCTTGGCTGGGCTCATGCCGCAGCACTTCGAACGCCCTTCGCCGGTGTCTGTCTCTTGCCGGTCGGCGTGAGGCGGCCGCCAACACCCTCCCGCGGGGCGAGGCTGCGCAGGTTGCGGAGGGTTTCCAATTCCTCTGGATGGCGGTCCAGAATCTCGATCAAGCCGACTGCGGCTTCGCTGGGCGGTGTGGCCCCGCTTTCATACTTCTGGAATGCGCGCCGTCCGCCACCGATAATCCGGCCTGCCTCTTCCTGGGTGAGGCCGAGCTTCTTGCGAACAGCCTTGACGCGCGCCGCGTAAGCCGTTCGCAGTTCGAGATGGGCCTGATCCAGAGCCTGCAGCTCCGCCCCTGAATGGATGGAATCACTATCGTCCTCGGGATACCAGCCCGGCACCTCGACTTCACGCGACATCGACCCAACGCTGACCGTCTGCAAACGAGCGTCGCGGCGGAGGACCTGGCCGGTCTCGGGATGAATCCGTGGCTGCGTCACCTTCAATCCTTCTCGAACAACGTCAGCACGACATCGATCAGGGTCTTCCCATTCGCAATACACCTTTAAGGTTAATTTTCAACAGCGGCATGCGATCTGACCGGCCGCAATGCTTCAGCGCCCTCGGCCAGCAGTCGGGCGATTTCGTCCGACGTCTTGCGAACCGCCAGCTTCAGCGCCTCATCAATATGGATGTAGTCCTGGGTGACGTTCTGCGAAGCATGCCCAAGCATGGCCCGTATCGTCAGTTCCGTGAATCCGAGCTCGCCCGCGATGCTGCCGAAAGTGTGGCGAAGGGTATGAAGTGTTGCGCCCTCAATTCCCGCCCACTGGCAAACTCTCCGGAAACAGGCTGGTGCAGCCTGGTATGCGCCAGCGCCCGTCATTGACGGGAACACGTAGGGGTTACCAACGATCTCGGGTTGAGCGAGAACGACCTTCAGTGCTTCTGGGCCGATCGAGCGGACCTGAGCATCGGTTTTGGTATCCGGGAAGGAGACAAACCCGCCCTCCGCATGCACCCAGGCGCGCTTCATCGACTGCGCCTCTTCCCGTCTGTATCCTGTCAGCGCAAGTGTCCGTACCACCGCAAGTGCTGTCGGATTTTCGCCATTACGTTCGGCATAGGCGATGGCTTTACCGAACGCGACGAGTTCGGCAGTGCTGAGCCGTCTCGTTTTCTTGTTGATTGCGAGTTTCTTGGCTCCTCTGGTTGGGTGCTCCGCAATCAGCCCCTTGTGCTTGGCGTGACCCAAAATGGCTTGCAGCGACCCGAGGCACCGCGACGCGACGCCAGGTCCGCCAGCGGGCCGCCCACCACGGCCGTTACCCCTAGCCTTGGCGGTTTTACCGTCTCGGACATCAGCCTGCATCTGCTCGACATCCGCGATCGTCAGCCTTTTCGCCATGCGATGGCCAAGAATCGGTTTGATGTGAGTGTTGATCCTGCTCTCATCCATCGCGAGCGAGGAGGCTTTGATTGGACGGTTCTTGCGGCCAAGAATGTTGCCGGCGCGGGCTTCAACCAGATACCAGTCACAGATCTCGGCGACGGTCATGCCACTGCGGGCCTGATGAATTGCCTCTGCTGGGTCCTGACCACCAGCAACTTCGCCAAGCTTGATCTTCGCCAGATCCCGAGCCTGCTCCGTCGTTATGACGCCATAACGGCCAAGATTGATGCGCCGCTTGATCCCTTCGATGTTGCGGTACTGAACGATGAAGGTCTTGAGCCCCGATGGCAGCGCCCGCAAGCCGAAGCCCCGGATCTCGCTGTCCCACAGGACTGCCTGTTTATCTTTAGGCGGCGCGAATGCGTCCACATTGCGCTTGTTCAACTTCGCTGTCGGCATATTTGACCCTCCATTTGGAGACAAAGATTTCAGGGGGGTGCTTTGTCTCCATTTTGTCTCCAGATTTAAGCGTTTCGAGGGTATTATGGGCGGAGACAATCGTAAAGGGTAACATAATAAATATCTGATTTAGCGTAGATAATCGTACTTGGGAAAGTTTGGGAAAAGTGGCCGAAATATTTTGCCAAGGTTGGGGTCGAGGGTTCGAATCCCTTCGCCCGCTCCATTTTTCCGATGTTTCGCAGTGATATAGCATCAGGCTTCGGCCTGATCGCTGCTGCGCATGCGCGCCGCTCAGTCCTTGCGCTCGGGCAGCGTCTTGCGCCTGGTCGAGGCCAGGTCCTCCAGCTCCTTTTCGGACATCGATTCCTCCATCTGCTTCGATGCGCCCTTGAGGCTGTTCCTGGGCGCGTCCCCGCGCCTGTCCGCGAGCGCAGCCCCCGCCGCCTTCTGCTGCGCCTTGGATCTTGCAGGCATGGTCGTTTGCTCCTCGATGGACGAACAACGATGCGCCGCGATGGGGCGGGGGGCTTTAACTTAGGATGTGCGGGGGGTGGTGACGGGCGTGGCGCACGGTTCGAGCCTACTGTGAAGTTCATTTATACATTATTAAATGAGTTTTATTGGCTTCTTTGCAATGGGCAGCCCTGGTGTTATATAAATGGCTCGGTGTATTCTCTAATGCTTGATGCTAGGCTACTCATTTTATGCTAAGGGGGCGGTATTCAAATCGGGAGATTCGAATGGCTTGGGACAGTGGGTTAGACACAGAAAGCGTAACATACAAAATCGCATCGGCGCCTGAACCACGAGTTCGAGTAATTGCCGGGCCCGGAACCGGCAAGTCCTTTGCTATGAAGCGCCGGGTCGCGCGTCTGCTCGAGACAGGCGTTTCTCCCAAAGAGCTCCTAGCTGTAACCTTCACGAGGGTAGCGGCCGAGGATCTTCATCGGGAACTGCAAAAGCTTGCAGTCCCGGGATGCGAGGAGCTTGAGGGGCAGACCCTCCATAGCCTTGCCATGCGCATCTTGTCCCGGAAGCATGTCCTCGAGGCCGTAGGGCGCACCCCCCGGTCGCTAAATACCTTCGAGATGAAGGCACTGATCTGCGACATTGCCGGAGCATGCGGCGGGAAGCGCGCTGCGAAGAAGATGATCCAAGGGTACACGGCTGCCTGGGCTCAGAGCCAAGGGGATGAGCCCGGCTTCCCCAATAACGATGAGGAAAAGGCATTTTCGGCTGCTCTCCTCGCTTGGCTCGAGTTTCATCAAGGCATGCTCATTGGCGAGCTGATTCCGTACCTCGTCCGTTACCTTAAAGATAACCCAGCCGCGGCCGAGCGCTCGGAATTCAAGCACCTACTCGTTGACGAGTATCAGGACCTCAACAAGGCTGAGCAGAGTGCCATTGCCTACCTAGGGGAAGCCGCCGAAATCTGCATCGTGGGCGACGACGACCAGTCGATCTATAGCTTCAAGTGCGCCCATCCCGAGGGCATCCGTGAGTGGAAGGACCTACATGCGGCTTGTGCCGATCTCGAGATGGCCGACTGCCACCGTTGCCCAACTTCCGTAGTCGAGATGGCGAACGCGCTTATCAACGTGAACACTAATCGCGCGCCGCGAGCATTGACCCCCCTCCCTTCGAAGGGCGTGGGTGAGGTCGCCATCGTGCAACTGCCGTATCTCCATAGCGAGGCGACATGGATTGCGGCGAAGATCAAGGAACTTCTCGACAAGGGCGTTCACCCCAGTGAGATAATCATTCTCGTCCAGCGTGCCATTGCCGGAAAACCAATCCTAAACGCCCTCAAGGGCGAAGGCGTCCCCGCCAAGTCGTACTACGAGGAGAGCCAGCTCGATTCAGAGGCTGCGCAGATGCGGTTCTCAGTCTTTAAACTGTTCCTCGACAACGAGGACAGGGTTGCGCTCCGCTACCTTCTTGGATGCAACCGGGCCGATTTTTACTGCAACTCATACGCGCGGGTACGCCAGCATTGCGAGTCGACCGGCGACAGCCCTTGGGTGGCGATGAACAAGCTGTCGGACGGCGTGCTCACAATCGCCCACACCAAGCCGCTGATCGGTCAATTCGCCATCATAAAGGGGGCCCTCGCGGAGCTGGACGGTGTGAAGGACGATCTATCCGCCTTTATTGATGTTCTGCTTCCGGCCACAGATCCGGACGTATCCGAACTGCGTGAGCTAGCATTGGTGCAGAGTGAGGCGGCCCAGACGCCAACGGACCTACTCTCTGGCATGATGAAGGAGATAACCCAGCCCGACATACCGCCAACGGTTGAGGAGGTCCGGCTCATGAGTCTACACAAAAGCAAGGGCCTGAGTTCCCCCTACGTGTTCATTGCCGGGTGCGTGGAAGGTATCCTCCCACCCTCATTCGATGACGCCCCCTCGAAGGCAGCAAAGGACGCTGCGCTCGAGGAGGCCCGCCGGCTTTTCTACGTGGGTATCACGCGCGTGAAGGCAGACCCGGATAATGGCCGACCGGGGAGCCTCTTCATCACCTACGCCCAACAGATGCCTGCCGCAGATGCATATGGGGCCAACGTGGCCTTCAAGACGCAATCGGGGCCGCTGGCGAACCTGCTGCCGAGCCGCTTTATTGGCGAGCTCGGCCCGGCGGCACCTTCTCCGGTAAAGGGGTAGGTGCAATGAGCGGTTCGCAGCTTGACGTCGAATATGAGAACATGGCGGACCGGCACGAGCTTTATGCAAAGTACGGCATCGCGGCAGAAGCAGCTCAGCTCTTGGAGACCGAACTTGGCACGTTGCTGCTGTGCCTGCGCGCCTTGGACGAAGGCTGGCATATTACGCCGAATGGCGATGCCGCTCGAGAAGTACTGGATCAGATTGACCGCAGCACCCTTGGCCGGTTGCTGCACCGCCTAAAGCAGCACATTAAGATTGAGGGGGACTTGGAAGAGAGGTTCTCGTCTGCTCTCGAAGCCAGGAACCGACTGATGCACGGTTTCTTCGAGAGGCACAATTTCAAGATTGAGACCGAGATGGCCGTCGAGCAATGGTCGCGGATATAGACGCTCTGCATGGTGAGTGCTTCGCAGCATGGAGAGTCGCGACCAATTTCACGACAATAATATCAGCAGTTGTGCGTTATGGGGCAGAAAATAGGCCGTCCGGCTAGACTCATTTGCGGTGACGCCCCACCGATCCACCC
>NZ_LSIS01000451.1:0-15132 GCF_001556365.1 Blastomonas sp. CCH1-A6
GACCCTTGGTCGGCGGTCCCCCTCCCCGAGACAAGCTCGGGGAGGATTTTATAGTCTGGAGCCCTTTCATGTACACCGGATCATGCCTGTGCGGTGCGATCGCCTTCACCGTTTCCGCCCCGCTCAAGGGGCCCGATGCCTGCCATTGTGGGCAGTGCCGCAAGCAGTCGGGCCATTACTGGGCCTCGACCGACGTCAAGCGCAGCGATCTCGCGATCACCGGCGAGGAGCATGTGCACTGGTACCAGTCCAGCCCAAAGGTGCGGCGCGGCTTTTGCGGGACCTGCGGCAGCTTCCTGTTCTGGGACCCGCCGCACCGCGATTCGATGGCCGTGGCGATGGGCGCGTTCGATGCGCCGACCGACACGCACCTGCACGTGCATATCTTCACCGCGCACAAGGGCGATTATTACGACATTGCCGACGGCCTGCCGCAGGAATGAGGGCAGTCAGTCCTCCCCCAGCTCGCTCGGGGAGGGTTTAGTGTTGGCAAGGCTTGCTCCGCCCCGCATTTCCGGCGATGGACCTGGCAACATCCCCATTCAGGAATCACCATGACCGCTCCGTTCAAGCGCCTGGCCGTCTATTGCGGCTCTGCCACCCCTGCCGATCCCGTCTATATCGAAACTGCGCGCATGACCGGCGCGACGCTCGCCAATCGGGGGATCGGCGTCGTCTATGGCGGCGGACGGCTCGGGCTGATGGGCGCGACCGCCGATGCGGCGCTTGAGCTGGGCGGCGAGGTGATCGGCATCATCCCCGAGGCGCTGGTCCGGCCCGAAGTCGCGCATCAGGGCTGCACTGAACTGCACGTCGTGCCCGGCATGCATGCGCGCAAGCAGGCGTTCACCGACCTGTCCGATGGCTTCATCGTGCTGCCCGGCGGCGTCGGCACCATGGACGAGCTGTGGGAGGCGATCAGCTGGTCGCAGCTCGGCTATCATGACAAGCCGGTCGGGCTGCTCAACGTGAACGGCTTTTACGACCAGCTCGTCGCCTTCAACCGCCACATGATCGAGGTGGGCTTCATCCGCCCGCAGCACGCGAACATCCTGATCGTCGATGACACGCTCGACGGATTGCTCGCCAAGATGGCGGCCTACGAGCCGCACCAGTCGATCTTCTCGATGACGACGGATGATCTGTAGTTTCGCAGCGGCATGCACCCATGGATAGAGCCGCCCTTGTCGATCATGCGCGCGATTCGATCGCGCGCGGCTCGAAATCCTTCGCGCTCGCCTCGAAGCTGTTCGATCCGCTGACCCGCGAGCGCGCCTGGCTGCTCTATGCCTGGTGCCGCAAGTGCGATGACCTCGCCGACGGCCAGGACATGGGCCATGGCATGAGCGCGGTCGCCGATGCGCAAGAGCGCGTCGCCTATATCCGCGAGCAGACTGACCGGGCGCTGACCGGTCAGCCGACCGACGACCCGGCCTTTGCCGCGCTGGCAGTGGTGGCCGCCGAATGCCGCCTGCCCCGCGCGATCATCTTCGACGTGATCGAAGGTTTCGCGCTCGACGCCGATGACTGGCGCCCGCGCACCGAGCGCGACCTGTATCAATATTGCTATCATGTCGCCGGCGCCGTCGGGCTGCTGATGGCGATCGTGATGGGCGTCGATCCGGCTGACGAGGAAACGCTCGACCGCGCCTGCGATCTCGGCCTTGCCTTCCAGCTCGCCAATATCGCGCGCGACCTGTCCGAGGACGATTCGGTGGGGCGCTGCTACCTGCCGGTCGAATGGCTGGCGGAGATGGACATCCCGCCAGGCCAGCACATGAAACCCTGGCTGCGCCCGCAACTGGTACCGCTGGCGAAGCGGCTGGCCGATCGCTCCGAAGCGCACGAGGCCTCGGCCCGGGTCGGCGCGGTGCGGCTGCCCTTTCGCGCGCGCTGGGCGGTGCTGGCGGCAGCGGGGATCTATGGCGATATCGCGCGCGAGGTGCGCCGCCGCGGCGCGCAGGCCTGGGACCACCGGGTCATCACCACGCGCGGGCAGAAGATCGGATGGGTCGCGCGCAGCCTTGCTCAGGCGATGCGAACCCCGGCGCCGGTCAGCCGCGAAGGCTTGTGGACGCGTCCGCGCAAACCAGCGCGTTGATCACGCCGCCTTTGCGGCGCGCAGCCGTTCGGCCATCGGATAGATTTCCTCATGCTCGCGATCGATCCGGTCGGCGAGCGCCGCGAACACTTTGGCAGATTCGGCGCGAAAGCCATCGGCATCGGCAAGCAGCGCATCGGCGCGCTTCCAGCGGTCGACAAAGTCGAGAAAGGCATCGGCAAGGCCGCCCATTTCCTGCCAGTAGCGTTCTGCCGTGCGCGCCATGGCGGGATCGCTGGCATTGCGCAACGCGGGGTAGAGGATCTCGTCTTCGAGCGCGAGATGGATGCGCAATATGCCGGTCAGTCGCGCGAGCATCAGCGTGATCTCGACCGCTGCAGGCCGGTCCCAGATCTGGAGCGAGCGCGCCTGGATGTCCTCCACGATGGCAAGACAGGCTTCATGCTGCGACTGCAGTTGTCCGATGCGCCAGTTCATACCCTGCGTCCTCCCCGCACCGATGAGCCATCGGAGCGATAATCGGGGCTAAACCAGTTTAGTTAAGGCGCGGCTAATGCCCATGGCACCGCGATAAATGCTATCGATTTCAGTTCTGCGCTTGCCAGCAAAACTGGTTGCAGATAGAAACTCAATATGCGTTTCGTCACCGCGCGCCGTTACGGCCCCCTCACCCTGTCGCTGATCGTCGGCGCTTCGCTGGCGCTGTCCGCCTGTTCGGGCGGCAAGGACGAGCCCGCGCCTGTCGCGGCGGACAAGGTCTATCCCGTGACCATTGCGCAAGTGCAGCCTGCCAGCACCTCCGCGCTGATCACCGCAGCGGGCACGGTGCGCTATCGCTACGAGACACCGCTGGGCTTCACGACAGCGGGCAAGATCGCCAGCATCCGCTTCCAGGAGGGCGACCGGGTGATGCCCGGTGCGCTGATCGCGGCGCTCGATGCGACCCAGGTCGGCGCCAATCTGGAAAGCGCCAGGGCCGAGCAGCAGCGCGCGCAGGCCGAACTCGGCCGGTTCCAGCAGCTGTTCGAAAAGGGCTGGGTGACTCGCGCGCAGCTCGAACGCGCCGAGGCGACCGCGCGCGCTGCGACCGCCCAGGTCAGCACCGCAGGCTTTGCCAGCGGCACTTCGCGTATTCTCGCACCTTCGGGCGGCATTATCCTGGCGCGCAGCGCAGAGCCGGGACAGGTGGTGGCAGCCGGCACGCAGATCGTCGTGCTGGGCGAGACCAGCGGCGGCATGGTGCTGCGCGCGCCGATGATCGACAGCGATATCGCGCGCCTTTCCCCCGGCATGCCGGTCCTGGTGCGGCTGTCGGCGGTGCCCGGCGGCGAGATCGAGGGCGTCATCAGCGAGATCGACGCGCGCGCCAATCCGAGTTCGGGCGCATTCGAGGTGACGGTCGCGCTGCCCGCCAACCCTGCCCTGCGATCGGGCCAGATCGGCACGGCGGAGTTCCGCGTCGCCGCCGCGCCCGATGCGTCAGGCCTCGCGGTTCCCGCGAGCGCCGTGTTCAACGTCCGCGCGGACGAGGGCTTTGTCTATCTGCTCGACCCGAAGACAAGCCGGGTGCGCGCCCGCGCGGTGCAGATTGGCCGGATCGACGACAAGGAACTGATCGTCACCGGCGGGCTCAGGCCCGGCGACCGGATCGTGACCTCGGGCCTGGTGCTGCTGACCGATGGCGCGAAGGTGAAGCCGCTCGCCAGCCGCCAGCCAAGCCGCACCACCGCCGCTGCGGCCCCGGCCGCCGACGCCGCGCGATGACGCCGACCCGGCGCGCCCCGCAATGAACCTTGCCGCCTTCACCATCGCCCGCTGGCAGCTCAGCCTGGTGGCGTTCCTGCTGCTCGCAGCCTTGGGCCTGACCTCGCTGCTCACCATTCCGCGCTCGGTCGATCCGCATTTCCCGATCCCCGTGGTCACCGTGATCATCGCATTGCCCGGAGCCGACGCCGCGGACATCGAGCAGACCATCGCCAAGCCGGTCGAGGAGGTGCTGCGCGGCATCGACGATATCGACGAGATTCGCGCGGGGATTACCGACGGCTTCGTCACCGTCACCGCCGAGTTCGACTGGGACGGTGACCCCGACCAGTATTTCAACGATGTCGTGCGCGAAGTGAGCGCGATCCGCAGCCAGCTGCCCGAAGGCATTACCGAGCTGCGCTATCGCAAGGCACGCACCACCGAGGCGGCAGTGCTGCAACTCGCGATGGTCAGCAAGACCGCGAGCTGGCGGCGGATGCAGAAATATTCGGAGGATATCCGCGATACCTTCGTGCGCTATCCCGGCGTGCGCAACACGGTGATCGACGGCCTGCCGCAGCCCGAGGTGCAGGTGGCAATCGACAGCCGCCGCCTTGCCGAGCTGGGCCTCGCCCCGTCCGCGATCGCCGATGCGCTGCGCCGCGGCGGCGCGGAGCTGCCGCCCGGCGCGGTGGACAGCGCTGGGCGGCGCTTCAATGTCGAGGCGGGCGGCGCCTATCGCGATCTCGACACGATCGCCAACCTGCCGATCCGCGCGGGCAACGGCACGCTGATGCGGGTGAAGGACGTCGCCGATGTCCGCTGGGGCAATGCCGAACAGCTCTATATCACCCGCTTCAACGGCGAGCGCGCGATCTTCCTGTCGATCCTGCAGAAGGACGGGTTCGACGTGATCCGGCTCAAGGCGTCGCTCGAAGAGGAGCTCAAGCGGCAACAGGCGAATTTCCCGCCCGATGTCCGGCTCGAGCAGATTTTCGACCAGAGCCGCGACATCGAGCACCGCCTGAGCGAGCTCACCCGCGACTTCTCGATCGCACTCGGCCTCGTCATCATCACATTGCTGCCGCTGGGGTGGCGCGCGTCGGTCATCGTGATGATCTCGATCCCGCTGTCGCTCGCCTCGGGCCTGCTTGCGATCAGCGTGATGGGCTTCAACCTGAGCCAGCTGGCGGTCGCGGGCTTCATCGTGGCGCTGGGCCTGCTGGTCGACGATTCGATCGTGGTGACCGAGAATATCGCGCGGCACCTGCGCATGGGCAAGCGCCGCTCGATCGCCGCGATCGACGCGACGCGCGAGATCACGCCTGCGGTGCTCGGCTCGACCGGCGTGCTGATCTTCGCCTTCACGCCGCTGCTCTTCCTTCCCGAAGGCGCAGGCAAGTTCACCCAGTCGTTCATCTACACGATCATCTTCACCGTGTTCGCCTCGCTGGTCATCTCGCTGACGATCATCCCCTTCCTCGCCAGCCGCATCCTCTCGCGCGACGAGGACCCGGAAGGCAACGCGATCCTCAAATGGCTGACGCACCAGATCGAGCGGCTCTATCGCCCGATCCTGCACGGCGCGCTCGACAAGCCCAAGCAGACCTTCTGGGCGTCGATGGCGCTGACCCTATCGGCCTTCGCGCTGATCCCGGTGCTGGGCTTCAGCCTGTTCCCCTATGCCGATACCAGCTATTTCCGCGTCACCATCGATGCCGAGCAGGGCAGCAGCGTCGCCACCACCGACGCGCTGGTGCGTAAGGTCGAGGCGGTGCTGGCGAAGGAACCCGACATCAAGGTGCGCGCGGCCAATACCGGCAGCTCGAACCCGCAGGTCTTCTACAATGTCTTCGCGCTCGACCAGCGGCCCAATTTCGGCGAGGTGTTTGCGGTGATGGATGCCTGGCATCCCGATCGCAGTCCGCAGATGATCGCGCGCATCCGCGACCGGCTCGAGCAGATTCCCGGCGCGCGCTTCAATGTTGAACTGTTCCAGAACGGCGCGCCGATTGCCTCGCCCGTGGCGCTGCGCATCACCGGCGAGAATCTCGACACGCTGCGTGACATTGCTGCAAAGGTAGAGAAGATCCTGCGGTCGACGCCTGGCGCGCGAGACGTGATCAACCCGGTCGCGACCGACGGCATCGACCTGGATATCGGCATCGACGATGCCAAGGCGGCGCTGCTCAACATCGCGCCGGGCGAGCCGCGTCGCGCGATCCGCCTGGCGCTGTCGGGCGAGAATGCGGGCACGTTCCGCGATCCCGAAGGCGACAGCTATCGCGTCACCGTGCGCCTGCCGCTCGGCGAGACCCAGCCGATCTCCGCGCTCGACAAGGTCTATGTCGCCAGCCGCACCGGCGAGGCCATTCCGCTCTCGCAGATCAGCACGCCGCGCCTCGAAAGCGTGCCGCCGCAGATCCAGCGCTTCCAGCTCGAACGGTCGGTCACCGTCACCGCCAACGCCCAGCCCGGGGCGCTGCCCGCACGGATCAGCCAGCAGGCGATGGACGAGGTGGGCAAGCTGAAACTGCCGCCGGGCTATCGCGTCTCCGCCGGCGGCGAGGCCGAGGCGATCGCGACGGTGTTCGGCGGCCTGGGCCCGATCATCCTCATCGCGCTGTTCGGTATCTTCGCGGTGCTGGTGGCCGAGTTCGGCCGTTTCCGCGAGACGATCGTGGTGGCAGGCGTGATCCCGCTGGGCACGTTCGGTGGTTTTGTCGCGCTGTTCGTGACGGGCTCGTCGCTCAGCTATATGGCGATCATCGGCTTCGTCGCGCTGATCGGAATCGAGATCAAGAACTCGATCCTGCTGGTCGATTTCACCACCCAGCTGCGCCGCGAAGGCATGGAATTGCGCGCCGCGATCGAACGCGCGGGCGAGGTGCGCTTCCTGCCGGTGCTGCTTACCTCGGTCACCGCGATCGGCGGGCTGCTGCCGCTCGCGCTGTTCGGCGGATCGCTCTATGCACCGCTTGCCAGCGTCATCATCGGCGGGCTGATTTCCTCCACCCTGCTCTCGCGCATCGTCACCCCGGTCATGTACCTGCTGATCGCGCGCGGCGGAGAAAAGGACAGCGATGCCAAGGCACCGCCGGTGCTGCCGGTTGAAGGCTGAGACGGTTGTTTTGAGCGGCCTTCACGCTATCTCTCTGGAGAACGTAAACCAAGCCCGGACTTGGAACAGACAAGGATGGAAAGCATGACCGAACAAACCGCCATCATCGCCGGAGGCTGTTTCTGGTGTACCGAGGCCGTGTTCAACGACGTGATCGGCGTGAGCAAGGTCGAGAGCGGCTATATCGGCGGCACCACCGAGAACCCGACCTACAAGCAGGTATGTTCGGGCAATACCGGCCATGCCGAGGCGATCCGCGTGACCTTCGACGACGCGCAGCTGAGCTATGCCGATCTTCTCGACATCTTCTTCGCGACGCACGATCCGACGCAGCTCAACCGCCAGGGCAATGATGTCGGCACCCAGTATCGTTCGGCCATCTTTCCGCTCGATGCGGTGCAGCAGGTCGAGGCCGAGGCCGCGATGAGCCGCAACCAGGCGAACTGGCCCTCGACCATCGTCACCACGATCGAGGAGCCGACGACCTGGTACCCGGCCGAGGACTATCACCAGGAATATTGGCAGGGCGAAGGCCAGCGCAATCCCTATTGCCTGGCGGTGATCCCGCCCAAGCTGCAGAAATTGCGCAAGAGCTTTGCCGCGCGGGTCAAGGCCTGAGCCCGGCGTCACCGGGTCGCGGCTTGACAGCCGGGCGGCACGCTGCAAGGTCTCGCCTCGGCTGTCGGGGCCGATAAAGAGGACATAACGTGAAGCCCATCCGCAAAGCTGTGTTTCCGGTTGCCGGTCTCGGCACCCGGTTTCTTCCCGCGACCAAGGCCATCCCCAAGGAGATGCTGCCGATCGTCGACCGCCCGCTGATCCAGTATGCGGTGGACGAGGCGCGCGAGGCCGGGATCGAGCAGATGATCTTCGTCACCGGCCGCGGGAAGAGCGCGATCGAGGACCATTTCGATATCGCGTTCGAGCTGGAAAAGACGATGAGCGAGCGCGGCAAGTCGCTCGCGGTGCTCGAGCCCACCAGGCTGGGCCCCGGCAATTGCGCCTATGTGCGCCAGCAGGAGCCGCTGGGCCTGGGCCATGCGATCTGGTGCGCGCGCGATATCGTCGGTGACGAACCGTTCGCGATCTTCCTGCCCGACGAATTCATGGTCGGATCGCCCGGCTGCATGAAGCAGATGGTCGAGGCCTATAACCGGCTGGGCGGCAATCTGATCAGCGTGCTCGAGGTGCCGCGCGAGGCGGTGTCGAGCTATGGCGTGATCGCGCCGGGCAAGAGCGAGGGCGATGTCACCGAGGTGCTCGGCCTGGTCGAAAAGCCCAAGGTAGCGGATGCGCCGTCGAACCTGATCATCTCTGGCCGCTATATCCTGCAACCCGAAGTGATGCGCACGCTGGAGAGCCAGGAAAAGGGTGCGGGCAACGAGATCCAGCTGACCGACGCGATGGCGCGGATGATCGGCAGCCAGCCGTTCCACGCCGTCACCTTTGCCGGCAAGCGCTACGACTGCGGCTCGAAGGCCGGTTATGTCCAGGCGAACCTGGCGATTGCACTGGAGCGCGAGGACATGGCGGACGAAATCCGCGCCTTTGCGGTGGATCTGCTGAAATAGCGGTTCAGGATCGGCTCAGCCGGGCTATAGCAATATCCAGCGCGCATGGGCTCAGGCGCGCTGGAGGGTTGCATACATGAAAATTTCGCTGGGGCTTGCCCTGATCGCCCCGCTGGCGCTGACCGGCTGCATTGCGAGCGCGGTGGGCACTGTCGTCACTGCGCCGGTCAAGATCGTCTCGAAGGGCGTCGATCTGGCCACCACCAGCCAGTCCGAAGCCGACGAGAATCGCGGCCGCGCGATGCGCAAGGCCGAGGAGCGGCTGGGCAAGCTGCAGCGCCAGCGCGACAAGGCACTGCGCAAATGCGACGATGGCGATGACGATGCCTGCGAGCAGGCGCGCGATATCCAGGAACAGATCGACGAGGAACGCGACCGGGTGATGTAGCCCCCGGAACCTTCGCCCGCGCTCTTCATCGCGGGACTGGTCACGAATCGATCCTGCGGTTAAGGGCCAGAACAGGGCGGGCCGCATCGCATGCCGAGCCCCTCGTTGACGAAAGGCCTCGATATTCCATGGATGGACAGCAGCTCTTTTTCCTGATCGCCGCGCTGGTGATCGCGGTGATGATCCTCATCTGGGCGCTGGTCGGGCGCAGCGGCGGCGCAGGCCATCACGATGCCAGGCACGGCCATGACGATCACGGCCATGGCGCACATGGGCAAGACGGTCATGGCCACGATCACGGTCACGCCGCGGTCGAAGCCCCGCCCGCGATCATTCCGACCATCGGCGGCGCGCCCGATCCGACGGTCGCGGCGCTCTCCACCGCCGATGTCGATGCTGAGATCGCTGCTCAGGCCGCCGAGGCCCAAGCCAGCGGCAAGCCGCGCATCGCGGCCGCCGTGGGCGAGCCGGACGATCTGCGCAAGATCAAGGGCATCGGCCCCAAGCTGAACACGCTGCTCGGCGAACTGGGCGTGGCCCGCTACGACCAGATCGCCGCCTGGACCGCCGCCGATGTCGCGGAGATCGATCCCTATCTCGGCACGTTCAAGGGCCGCATCGAGCGCGACGGCTGGATCGAGCAGGCCGGCTTCCTCGCCCGCGGCGACATTGCCGGTTTCGAGGCGAAATTCGGGAAGCTGTAAGGGCAGGATCGCGGGCGATGGAGACCGGAGCGCTGCTCAGGCTGGCCTATCTTGCCAACATCCTGATCCTTGTACCGGTCTGCTGGGCGATGTTTTTCGGCAACGCCATGGCTTCGGTCTTTCAGGGAACGGTGACCGACAGCCTGGGTCTCAGGCTGCTGGTAGGTAGCCTCTGGGCCGCAATTCTGTCCGCGTCGGTGTTCGGGCTTTTCATGCCCGTGCTGTTCGCGCCTCTGCTGCTGGTCCAGATCATCTACAAGGCGCTGTGGTTGACCCTGTTCGTCCTTCCGCTCATGCTGGCAGGCAAGCCTGCTCCCTGGGGCATTGCCAGCATCTTTGCCGCCATCGTGCTGACCTATCCGTTCGTTCTTTGGCGCGCCTGGAGCAGCTGACCGCAAGGCCACTCCCAACGACAAAAGGCCGGGTCATCGTGCTGATGACCCGGCCTTTCGTGTTTCAGTGATCCGGCAGGATCAGGCCAGCGCAGCCTTGAGCTTCTCAGCGAGGTCGGTCTTCTCCCAGGGGAAGAAGTCGCCTTCGGGCTTGCGGCCGAAGTGACCGTAAGCGGCCGACTTCTGGTAGATCGGCTTGTTGAGGCCCAGATGCTCGCGGATGCCGCGCGGCGTCAGGCGGACGAGCTGCGGCAGCACCGCCTCGATCCTGTCGTCGGCGACCGTTCCGGTGCCGTGCGTGTCGACATAGAGCGACAGCGGCTCGGCAATGCCGATGGCGTAGGACAGCTGGATGGTGCAACGACGCGCCAGGCCGGCCGCAACAATGTTCTTGGCCATGTAGCGGCTGATATAGGCCGCCGAACGGTCGACCTTGGTCGGGTCCTTGCCCGAGAACGCGCCGCCGCCATGCGGCGAGGCACCGCCATAGGTGTCGACGATGATCTTGCGACCGGTCACGCCGGCATCGCCATCGGGACCGCCAATCTCGAAGCGGCCGGTGGGGTTCACATAGATCTTGGTCTCGTCGGTGATGAAGCCCTCAGGGAGGACATCGTGCATCACGCCAACGACATAGTCGTACAGCTTCTGATACTTGTCGGCATCGCCCTGGCCTTCGTGCCAGTAATAATCGGGCGCGTGCTGGGTCGAGACGACGAGAGCGGTGGCGCGCACCGGCTTTTCGTCTTCATAGGCGAGCGTCACCTGGCTCTTGGCGTCGGGCTCAAGGAAATCGACGACCTTGGCGTGACGGTCTGCAGCCATGCGCTCGAGGATCTTGTGCGAATAGTCGAGCGTCGCGGGCATAAGGTCTTCGGTCTCGTCCGAGGCATAGCCGAACATGATGCCCTGGTCGCCCGCGCCTTCGTCCTTGTTGTCCTTGGCATCGACGCCCTGCGCGATTTCCGCCGACTGGCCGTGCAGATGGTTCTCGAAGCTGAAGGTCTCCCAGTGGAAACCTTCCTGCTCGTAGCCGATGCGCTTCACGGTCGCGCGGACGGTCTTCTCGATCTCCTCGAGCGCGCCGGGGGCCCATTCGCCATTCTCGTATACGCCCTTGCAGCGGATTTCACCGGCCAGGACGACGCGCTGGGTAGTGGTCAGCGTTTCGCAGGCGACGCGCGCATAGGGGTCCTTCGACAGGAACAGATCGACGATCGAATCGGAAATCTGGTCCGCAACCTTGTCGGGATGGCCTTCGCTGACCGATTCGGAAGTAAAGAGGAAGCTCTTGCGCATGGATCGCCTTCTCGCTGAGGCCCAGGGGCGACCGCCCCTGAGGCACATATAAAGATTTCCTTATATCACGGCCCTTAACGGCGGAATGCACGCAGCGCAACCGCGAACAGCAGCAGCAGCCCGGCCAGCCCAAGCGCAAGCGCGTTGCCCCAGAGCGCAAACGGCGTGGCGGCATGCGCCCTCGGCAGCACAGCATCGATATGCCCCGCCTTGTGGTGCGCAATCGAATCGAGCAACCGCCCATCGGCATCGACCACTGCCGAGATGCCGGTAGGGGTGGAGCGAATTACCGGCAGCCCTTCTTCCAGTCCCCGCATCCGCGCCTGGGCCAGATGCTGGGGCGGGCCCCAGGGGCCGAACCAGGCATCGTTGCTGGGGTTGAAGATGAAGTCGGGGCGATTGTTCCGATCGGCCACCTCGCCCGAGAAGACGATCTCGTAGCAGATCTGCAGCCCCATCCGGCCCAAGCGGCCGAGATCGAGCGTCTGCGCCCCCGGCCCGGGGGTGAAGCCGAGCGTCCCGGGCACCAGTCGCGACAGCCCGATCTGGCCGAGGATTTCTTCATAGGGCAGATACTCGCCGCCGGGGACCAGATGGCTCTTGTCATAACTGCCCAGGATCTCGGCCTGGCTGGAAAAGACGAACACGCTGTTCGCCGCCGCAATGGCGCGCCCGTTGCGGTCGAAATCGAGCTTCACCCCGCCGGTAACCAGCAGATCGCCATCATTGATCGGCCGGGTCAGCCGGGCGCGGATGCCCGCGGGCGTTTCGGGATAATAATAGCGGCGCGGATAGCCATCCTCGACGAAATCCTCGGTCGCAGCCTCGGGCCAGAACACGATGCGCCCCGGCGGCGCCTTGCGATCGACGGTCTGATCGACCAGCCGCGCGAAATTGCGCGCGGCCATGACCGGATCATATTTGTCCGACTGGTCGTTGTTCGGCTGTACCACGGTGATCGGCGTGCGCGTGAAGCCCGCAGGCGAAGGCGCAAGCGTCCATCCGCCCAGGCTGAGGAGCGCCACCCCGGCGAACAGACCGAGCGCGGGCTTCCACTGCCGCTGCACTGCCAGCAGCAGCGCGCCCGCCATCAGCATCACCAGGGCGCCCAGGCCATAGGTGCCCACCAGCCGCGCCGCCCAGCCGAATTCCAGCGCGACAACGCCGAGGGGGTTCCACGCAAATCCGGTAAACACCCACGCGCGCATCCATTCGGTGACCAGCCACAGGGCGGCAAAGGCGAGAATGAAGCATATGTCCGCCGCTGCAGTCTTGCGCGGAAGCAGATGCGCCAACAGCGTCGCCAGCGCCGGAAACAGCGCCAGATAGCAGGACAGCCCCACCACCGCGACCCAGCCGAGCCAGTGCGGCATGGCATCCTGATAGGTAAAGGCGATCGCGATCCAGTTGAGCCCGATGGTGAACTGGCCCAGGCCAAACAGCCAGCCGCGCGAAAACGCGGCCTTTCGGCTCGGTGCCGTGGCGATGAGATGGATCAGCAGTGCCATGCACGCCAGCGTCACCGGCCACAGGTTCAGCGGTGCAAAGCCGGTGGCGGAAAGCCCGCCCGCCAGCAGGGCGAGCCATTTGGGAAAGCGCTGGATCATCTGTGCGGTGCTATGCCCGGCCTGTTGCGGCGTGACAATCGGCGTTGCAACGCGCCTGTCACGAACCGCAGGGATTTTGCACCAAAATCAGGTGACAGGCCGCACCGCCCCCCGCATAAGCTTGCGGCCATGATCCACCTCGCTGCCCTGCTGTTCGCCGCGCAAGCCGCACCTGCACCCGTCGCCCCGCCCGCACTGACCCAGACGCAGCGCGACGACCTGACCTGCGCGGCGGCCTTCGCGATCATCGCGTCCGAGCAGGAGCGCGGGGTGACGTCCGCATTGGCCTATCCCACCATGGTCACGCGCGGCCGCACCTATTTTGTTAACACCGCCGAGCGAATCGTTACCGAAACCGCATCGAGCGATGCGGCGATCGGCGCAGCGCTGACGCAGATTGTCCAGCAGTTGCAGAGCGATGCGGCGCAATCGAACGACCCGGCGGGCGTGGTCGATGCCATCATGACCCCGTGCCTCGAAAAGCTCGACGCAGCCGTTCCCGTGCCTCCGCCGCCATCGATGCTGCAATGCGCGGTCTATGTGCAGCTCGCCTATGAGGAGGTGAAGGGCCGCGAGGGCGATTCGAACACCGCGCGCGACCTCAAGACGCTCGCCAGCGTGCTCGAATCGCGCGCCCGCGACGAGATGCGCGACGCGGGGCTGAGCGGCAACGAGGCCGATGCGAAGCTGATCGAGACGCGCGAGGCGGCGATCGCGAAGGAAAAGGCGCGCAATCCCGGCGACGATGCGCAGGCTGCTGATGGCGACATCGATTTCGAAGCCTGTTTCAACATGGCCAAGCCCGCCGAAAAGCGCTGACCAGCGGGCCGCCCCATATCGGGACGCGGCTTATCCACAGCCTGTCAAAAAAATGGCGAAAACTGTCAGCGGACCTGACGACTTTACCCATCGTTAACGATTGACCCCTAAATCGTTAACCAGACACGGCAAGCAGTGCCGGTAACGATATGGGGCAAGCAAAATGGAACAGATCGACGGACAGGCCATGGCCGAACTGATCGTGGGCAACAGCGTTGCGATCCGCGAGATCCGCGGCCTCGTGCGCTTTGCCGCCCAGACCAATGCTTCGGTTCTGATCACCGGCCCGTCGGGCACCGGCAAGGAGCTGGTCGCGCACGCGCTGCACCGCGCCTCGCAGCGCGCCGCCGCCCCTTTCATCGCGGTCAACAGCGGCGCCATCCCGCGCGAGCTGATCGAATCCGAACTGTTCGGCCATGAAAAGGGCAGCTTCACCGGCGCGATCGCCCGCCGCATCGGCCATTTCGAGTCCGCGCATAACGGCACGCTCTTTCTCGACGAAATCGGCGAGATGCCGCTCGACATGCAGGTCCGCCTGCTGCGCGTGCTCGAGGACCAGAAGGTCCGCCGCATCGGCAGCAACGACGATGTGCGCGTCGACGTGCGCCTGATCGCGGCAACCCACCAGTGCCTCGAAAGCGCGATTGCAGAAGGCCGGTTCCGCGCTGACTTGTTCTACCGCCTCAACGTCCTGCCGATCGAGCTGCCTGCCCTCGCCGAGCGCCTCGAGGACATTCCGATGCTGGTCCAGCATTTTCTCTCGCGCGGCTTTGCCGCCGACAATCCGCCGGTGTTCACCGATGAGGCGATGGCGATCCTGATGGCGCATGACTGGCCGGGCAACGTCCGCGAGCTCAAGAACCTGGTCGAGCGCGCCGCCGTGTTCTTCCAGGGCATGGAAGTCGGCACCGACCAGATGGCGATGCTGCTTCGCCCGATCCGCTCGGCGCGCCCCGAACTGTCGCAGCCGATCGGCGTGGCGATGCCGGCCAATGTCGTGCCGATGGCTGCTGCTCCCTCCGTGACCATTCCGGCCCCTACGCCCAGCTTCGCCAAGCCGATCGACCTGCGCGAATATCTGCAGAACGAGGAGCGCCGCGTGCTGATCGAGGCGCTCGAATCGACCGGCGGCGTGGTTTCCGCTGCCGCCCGCCTGGTCAAGCTGCAGCGCACGACCTTTGTCGAGAAGATGAAGCGCTACCAGATCGGCCGCGAAATCGCGCTGAGTGCGTAAGGTTCGGCAAAAGCGCCGCGTTGCGGCATGGAAGACCTGCTAGCCCTCCCCCTTGATGGGGTAGGGTTGGGTGGGGGTGGCCTCTCCGGATTGCGAGGCCTTCCGCCATCGTACCGCCGCACACCAGCCGAACCATCACCCTCACCGCTGCGACTAGGCTCCTTCGTCGCCAAGTCTCGCTGCCTCTCC